>JABDEQ010000072.1:0-9458 GCA_013286985.1 Bacteroidota bacterium
AAAATAATTGCCTTGGCCAATCAAAAAGGTGGTGTTGGTAAAACTACTTCATCAATAAATCTGGCTGCAAGTTTAGCCGTATTAGAGTATAAAACACTGTTGGTTGATGCCGATCCGCAGGCCAATTCAACATCGGGTATTGGGTTTGATCCACGAAACATCAAAAACAGCATCTACGAGTGCATTATTAACCAGATTGATCCGCGTGAGGCTATTCAAAAAACGGATACGCCGAATCTTGATTTGCTGCCCGCCCACATTGACCTGGTAGGTGCCGAAATTGAGATGATCAATATGAACGACAGGGAGTATAAAATGAAAGCCGTTCTGAATGCTATTAAAGAGGATTACGATTTCATTATTATTGACTGTTCACCATCCCTGGGTTTAATTACCATCAATGCTTTAACCGCCGCCGATTCGGTAATCATCCCTGTACAGTGTGAGTATTTTGCATTGGAAGGATTGGGTAAATTATTAAATACCATTAAAATTGTTCAATCGCGCTTAAATACAAATTTACAGGTTGAAGGTATCCTGTTAACCATGTACGATGTAAGGTTGCGTTTATCAAACCAGGTGGTTGAAGAAGTACGTACCCATTTTGAAGAAATGGTTTTTGATACAATTATTCAAAGAAATACCCGCTTAAGCGAGGCCCCAAGCTTTGGTGTATCTGTAATTATGCACGATGCCACCAGCAAAGGAGCTATCAATTACCTGAATCTGGCGCGCGAAATTCTGCGCAAAAATGGTTTAGTTCTCTCCGAAGCAGCGGAAAAAATAGCAACAGCATAAAGTAAGAAATGAGTACAGAGAAAAGAAACGCGTTGGGAAGAGGATTAAGCGCATTGCTGAATGATTCTGAAAATGTACAACAGTCAAATAACAACAAAAAAACAACCGCATCAGAAAGCCCGGAAGTAAATGATCTGGGCTCGGTAAATGAAATAAAATTAACTGAAATTGAAGTAAATCCATTTCAGCCGCGTACCGAATTTGACCAGGATGCTTTAAAGGAATTATCAGATTCCATAAAACTGCAGGGGCTTATTCAGCCAATTACCGTAAGACGTTTAAATGCACACAGCTATCAGTTAATATCGGGTGAGAGGCGTTTTCGTGCCTCGAAATTAGCGGGCTTAACGCAAATACCGGCCTATATCCGTACCGCTAACGACCAGCAGATGCTGGAAATGGCGCTCATTGAAAACATTCAGCGCGAAAATCTGAATGCTATTGAGGTGGCATTAAGTTTTCAGCGAATGATAGATGAATGCAGCCTGAAACAGGAAGAATTGGGCGAACGCGTAAGCAAAAACCGCTCAACAGTAACCAATTACCTGCGTTTATTGAAACTGCCACCGGTAATACAAGCTACCATTCGCGATGGGCAATTAACCATGGGCCATGCAAAGGCATTAATTACCATTGAAGACTCCACCAAACAAATATATCTGCATCAACATATTATTCAACAGGGTTTATCCGTTCGTAGAACAGAAGAACTTGTTCGTGATATGCAAAGGCCCCCGGTAAAAAAAGAGGGTAAGCAGCCTGAACCCGTATCTTTCCAGATTCAAAAAATACAGGACGACCTGGCATCAAAATTCAGTTCAAGAGTTAAATTGAAGCTGGCGGGCCAGGGCAGAGGTACTATTGAGATCCCGTTCCTATCAGACGATGATCTTAGTCGTATTCTTGAAATTATGGATTGGTGAAAACATAACCCCTCATAGTGGATATGGGGTTTTAAATTAAGAAATGTATAGATATTTGCTACTGGTTTTGTTGTGTTGGGTATGTGTATTAACTGCCGCGGCACAACGGCCCGATACAGCGTCGGCTAAGTTAAAAACTACTAAGGATACCCTGGTGGCAACCAAACAGGATACCGATGTTGTAAGGTCGTTTAAACCAAAACCCCATAAAGAAAAAGCATATCATCCCGATAGTACGCATAGTCCGCATACAGCTGTTATCCGTTCGCTGATTATACCGGGTTTGGGTCAGATTTATAATCATCAATGGTGGAAGGTTCCTGTTATTTATACCGGAATAGGTCTTTTAGGCTGGGCCGTTGTATTTAACAATACCTATTACAATGAATTTTTAGCACTATCGAAATACCGCGAACATGGCGTTACGCCGGGCCCTAAAGACCCCTATTATAACGAGTACAACCAATATATTAATCAACCCGACCAGGCTTTGTACGATGCTACCGATGGCTACCGCCGTAACCGCGATTTAAGCATTTTGGGTATTGTGGGTGCCTGGGGAATTAACGCAGTTGATGCTTATATTGATGCCAAGTTTATGCACAGCTACTCGGTTGATAATAACCTTAGTATGAAAGTTACGCCGAGTTTGCTTAATCAGCCGGTTTTTGCCCTCAATAGTACCAGTTCGTATGTTATGGGGTTAAAGATTACCTTTACACTCAGATAAATTATTAATCAATTAAAACTGTTAACCGTTTTAAACAGTTATAAAACCTATAAATATTTCCGATGAAAATAGCATTATTGGGATATGGTAAAATGGGTAAGATCATTGAAAAGATCGCCATTGACCGTAAGCATGAAATAGTATTGAAAATTGATCAGGATAATCAGCATGAGCTGACTGACGAAAATTTAAAAAAAGCCGATGTCGCTATTGAATTTAGCACACCGGCTACTGTTTTGGCCAATATTAAACAATGCTTTGAAATTGGTGTGCCCGTTGTGGTTGGCACTACAGGCTGGCACGGCAATATTGATGATGTAAAGCAAGCATGCGAACAAAACGACGGCTCCATGATTTATGCAACCAATTTTAGTGTTGGCGTAAACATATTTTTTCATATCAATAAAATGCTGGCTAAACTGATGAACAACTACCCTTACTATGAAGTGCAGGTAGAAGAAATTCATCATACCCAAAAATTAGACTCACCAAGCGGAACCGCCATTACCATTGCCGAGGGAATTATTGAAAATCTTGAAAATAAAAAAGGCTGGGCTAATGTATTAACAGCCGGCAGTGAGGAAGCGACCGACGATAATATAAAGGAAGATCAGCTGCTGATAGAATCATTCCGTATTGATAGCGTTCCCGGCACGCACACGGTAATTTATGATTCTGAAGTTGACTCCATTGAGTTTAAACATACTGCTCATAACCGGAATGGCTTTGCCCTGGGTGCTGTACTGGCTGCAGAGTGGGTGCAAAACAAAAAAGGCTTTCATTCGGTGCAGGATATGTTTGACTTCAAATAGGATTTAAGTCTTGATTCCGGTTTTAATCCCTTGATTCTTATCGCTAATATCTTATCCCATCATTAGTATAATTAGTTTATTATTCCCAATATTGCAAACATGAACTGGAAATTCTGGAGTAAAAAAAATAAATCTGCCAAAAAGAAAAAAAGCGCTACCCGTGAGTGGGTTGATGCTATAGTTTTTGCTGTAATTGCCGCAACACTAATTCGTACATTTTTTATTGAAGCTTACGTTATTCCTACGCCATCAATGGAAAGATCGCTGCTTGTTGGCGACTTTTTATTTGTGAGCAAGGTTAACTATGGCGCCCGTACACCGATGACGCCCATTGCGTTTCCGTTTGCTCACCATACTATGCCTTTAATTAATACCAAGGCTTACTGGGATGGGATTGAGCTGCCGTACTATCGCTTACCCGGCTTTAGTGATGTAAAAAAAGGCGATGTTGTAGTATTTAACTACCCAATGGATGCCGACTCGCCATTGTACCGCCCGGTTGATAAACGCGAAAATTTTATTAAACGCTGCCAGGGTGCGCCCGGTGATACGCTGAGCGTGGTTGACGGACAGGTTTTTGTTGATGGTAAAGCAATGCCGAATCCGCCGAACGAATTAATGGAGTATAACTATACAACAAATGGTATTGATGTTAATCCGGAAGTTTTAGATGAACTTAACATCAAAACGTATGAGGGGCATACTTATCCGGCAATGACGAAGGATGCAGCTGCAACTTTAAAAGGATACTCAAATATCAAATCATTGGAGCCGGTGCTTTCGGCTAAAGGTGTTACTGATCCTAATAGTCCGGTTTATCCAACCAATCCATATCACCCGGTTGGCCCTGCAAACCTGATGCTGAACGGTAAACAGCCCAATTATAAATGGAGTGTTGATAATTATGGTGCTATCATTATCCCTAAAAAGGGATGGACTGTTAAGTTAGATAGCATAACCTACCCGCTTTATGAACGTTGTATTGCAGTTTACGAAAACAATAAAGTACAGGTATCAGGTAATGACATTATCATAAACGGCAAAAAGACCGACAGTTATACCTTTAAATTGAATTATTACTGGATGATGGGCGATAACCGCCATGATTCGGACGATTCCCGCTATTGGGGTTTTGTGCCCGAAGATCATATTGTTGGTAAGGCACTGTTTATCTGGATGAGCTGGGACGACAACGCATCGTTCTTCAGCAAAATACGCTGGAGCAGGCTTTTCAGAGGAATCCACTAAGGAGGGATTGCGGAAGTCGGAATGTCGATTGCGGAATTTACTTAATGGCCAGCATATCTTTTGTTCTGTCCATTCTAAAATTCTGTAAATTCTGGTTCAGACAGAATTCAAAAATCATAAAGGAGCTATTCCAAACTTATCGGCTAAACCATTTAAATCATTTACAACGGCATCTACTAACGGGATGCCGTTTTTTATTCTGTCTGTTTGAGCTTCCAGTTCGGGCTCGCCGGGGATAATTACTTTTTGATTGGGATCAATGGTTGAGGCCGATTTAAACCGGGTTATCCAGTTGTCCATGTGAGTCTTAAATTCATCAACAGGGCGGAAACCATCAACCCGCATGGCGCCTAAAAAATGGCCTATGCCGAGGCCGACCGGATCTGAGGGTGGATCTAAAAAGGCAACAAACGGCGGTACCCAGGGGCCATAATTAGCGCCCGATAACACTGCCGACAGGATATCAACGGAGGCGCTTAAACCAAAACCCTTGTGGCTACCATGATCGCGATCGCTACCCAATGGTAATAATGATCCACCCGATTTTAAGGCATGCGGATCGGTAGTATAATTACCAGCAGCATCCTGTATCCAGCCTTCTGGTACTTGTTTGCCCAAACGCTGGGCTATTTCCAGCTTGCCGTTGGCAGCAGCTGATGTAGCCATATCCACCACAACTGGGGGATATTTACCCGCCGGGAAAGCATAACATATAGGGTTTGTACCCAGCAAACGTTCGTTTGAAAAAGTGGGTGCCACCAACGGGCTGGCATTGGTCATAGCATAGCCGATCATATCTTTTTCTACCGCCATTAACGTATGGTAACCCGCTATACCAAAATGGTTGGAGTTGCGAACGGCAACCCAGCCCGAGCCATATTGTTCGGCTTTTTTGATAGCTAACTGCATAGCAAACGGAGCAACCACCAGGCCAAGGCCAGCATCACCGTCAACAGTGGCCGTAGTGGGCGTTTCATGAACGACGGTAATGTTTGGGGTGGCGTTTATGCGTTTGTTTTCCCATAGGCGCACATAGCCTATCAGGCGGGCTACACCATGGGAGTCAATTCCCCTAAGATCTGATAATAATAAAACATCTGCAGCCAGTTCAGCATGTTCACTACTGCAGCCCATGGCCAGAAATATATTTTGGGTAAATGTACGTAAGGCAGATTCAGAGATAAGCATTCTACAAATATAGTAACCTTAACGGATGGTAAAACCCCTGAAACTTTGCAAGCCGGCCGGATAGGAAACTGCTAAAGCTTTTAAGCTGCCAGATAGAGTCTGAAAGCTTTAGCATTACTTTAAAAGCAGTTATTCAAAGGCGATTTTCTCTATTTGGTTACTTTCAATAACGTAAATATTGTTGCTTGCATCAATCGTAATGGCTTCAAGACCAGCAAATGTAACCTGTGCCAAAGGGCCCACAGAATAAGCGCCACTACCCGTAAAAGTGGTTACTACCTGTGCTGGTGTAATTTCGCGGATAGCTGAGAAGTTTTGGTCGGTTACAAACATATTGCCACTATTATCAAAAGCTATACCCAGAGCGTTATAAAAACTCGCAGTGGTGCCGGTACCATTCACTTCACCAGCATTACCGCTGCCAGCAAAAACTGAAGCTACGCCGGTTTGTGTAATTTTAAGGATTTCGTAATTACCTGTTATATAAATATTGCCGCTTTTATCTAAAGCTAAGCCATAAGGACTAATATTATTATTGGTGTAAATGGTTGTCACCACATTTGCCGGCGTAATTTTCCGTATTTCGCCCGATCCCTGATCGGCAACAAAAACATTACCGGAGGCATCTACAGCCAATGCTGTTGGGTTAGAAAACCCGGCAGTCGTTCCGGTTCCATCAGTTGACCGGCTCGTTAGGTTTCCGGCAATAGTTGAAACAAGGCCTGTGGGCGTTATTTTTCTTATCAAATTATTTATCTCATCACTTACATATATATTCCCGGTGCCGTCTATCGCAAGTCCGAATGGCTTGTTGAAGCTTGCCGAAGTGCCTTGCCCATCCGCATAACCTATTTGTCCGCTTCCTGCAAAAGTAGTCACCACCCCTGCTGGGGTAACCTTTCTGATTAAACGATTTTGCTGATCTGCTACATATACGTTTCCCGCAGCGTCAGTTACGATGCTGCTTGGCCCCCAAAATGCTGCGTTACTTCCGGTACCATCGGCATAGCCTGCACCACCTCCGGCTAACAATGAAACAACTTCTGCCGGTTTATAAGTAAAAACCGGTCCTGTGGCGGTGACTCCGTTCACTTTTATGGTAACATTACCTGTACCCGCAGCTAAAGGAACCGCAACGGATAAACTGGTGCCACTCGAATTAACACTTAACTCAGAGGCAGCCACTCCGTTAAAAAAAACCTGGTTGAGGATTGCAGTATTACTGAAACCTATTCCCGTTAAGGTTACTGCTGTTGTATACGGCCCCGAATTAACACTTAGCGCTGTAATAGACAATTTACTGGTAGGTGTTGGGTTAGAGTTGCTTTTTGAGCAGCCATTCAAAAAAAGCACCGCCATTATGGTGATACCAATTAATAGAATTGAATTTTTAATGTTAGCACGAGTAGGGTTCATACAGACAGGCTTTAACATTAAAGATACTATATCCTTTACTATTTATCCAGCAATTTCAAAATATCCAGCCCTTTATCCCATTCTCCTAAACCCGATGCTGCATTGATGTGCCCTGCATCGCCGATATTAATCAATTCGCTGCCCCAGGCATTTGCAAAGAATTGAGCTCGTTCAAAGGTTACATAAAAGTCATTAGTGCTGGTGACCGTAATAGTGTGGAATGGTAATTTATTTAAAGGAACAGGTGTAAAGCCGGTAGTTCCGGGTGGATAGCTTTCAGCTTCGGTATCGCTGGGTGCAACCAGCAGGGCTCCTTTTATTTTGATATTGAATTTTTGTGCCCAATAGGCAATTGTAGTGCAGGCCAGGCTATGGCCAACCAAAATTATGTCAGCCGCGTTGTGCTTTTTTACTTCGTTGTTGATGTTTTCTATCCAGCCGGCGCAAACCGGGGCATCCCAGTCATTTTGCTCAACGCGGATAAAATTAAATTGCTTTTCCCAAATGGATTGCCAATGTTGTGGCCCTGAATTACCCAGGCCCGGGATAGTTAGGATGGTAGATTTAAAGGTCATGACGGTAAAAGTAAATTTTTTTGATTAAATCATACCAATTATTTCACTCCTGTAAATGGTGGTTCAGACTACTCCGTCAGCACCGTAAACTTAAAATCAAGCGGCTCAAAATTGCGGATCAGTTCATCAATAAAATGTTGACCCCATTTAACATAAAATAAGCCGAAATTTTCGGTGCGTTCCTGTAAACTGTCTTTTGGGAAAATGTCGCCTTTGATATGTTCTACCTGTTCCAGGCGGGTGTGGTAATTTATTTTCTCGGCCTTTACCAGCTTCTTTTCCAGATTGTCTATCGCATGTTTCAGCCTGGCTTGCACAGCATCTGTTGAAGGAACCAGTGTGCTGTCAATTTTGTGGGCACGCAGTTTTATTTTTTCAAAAACGCTGCTTAGTTCGCGCCACTCTTCGGTTAGGCTTAAGGTATGTTTGCTGTGTTTTTTTACCCAGCAGTTTTTAATATCATCGGTGCTTTTAAACAGATCAGCGGGAGCAAGCTCCATTTTTGAAATTTTGGATGCTGTTTCCTTACCGATAACCAAACCAGAGTTTCTTAATATCAGGATAGGAAAATCGACCTTATAAAAATCAAAGTTCGATTTTAGCTCCAGCCAGTAAACTACTTCGGCACCACCGCCAACGTAGGCTATATTAGGCAAAATACACTCCTGGTAAAGCGGACGCATCACCACGTTGGGGCTAAATCTTTCCGGATGTTGTTTAATTTCCTGTTTTAATTCAGCTTCCGAAAAGCTGATTTCGCTGTTTAAAACCTGGTAGTTATCACTTTCAAAAACAATGCGTTCACGCAAACCATCCAGCAGGTAAAAGAAGTTGATTTCGCGCGGATTCACCTGGATATGGACGCCCAACTGATGTAATTGCTCATTGGTTGCGCTGATGTTTTTAAAGCTGTTTTGCTCCATAATATCGCGCTCCATAATGGGCGCAAACTGTTGTTTAAACTGATGACCATCAGCATCGATAACTACAAGGCCATACTGGCCAAACAGGGCGTTTACCAGGTATCGGGTGGCATCGGCCAGTTTATCAAATTTGGTATAAGCAGATTCTACAATTTCGGCGAGCTCAGCGGCATGTTTCTCAATACCCAATGCGCCTTTGTATTGATTGAGCGCCTGGCGCATAGTTTCGGGATTGATACGCCCGGTAGCGCCGGATGCCTCATACCACCAATGCACCTTTTTACCGCCAATATTGGTATAATTTATTTCGGCGAAGTCATGATCCTCAGATGCCATCCAGTAAACCGGCACAAAGTTTTTATCGGGGAAAGCTTCTTTTAGCTGGCGCGATAATTTAATGGCGGTTACAATTTTATAGATGAAATACAGGGGTCCGGCAAATATATTGAGCTGATGGCCCGTGGTAACGGTATAGGTGTCATCAGCCTGTAGGAGTTTAATATTTTCGAGCGCCGATTGCGCATGATAGGCGGTGCTTAGTCCGTTTTGTTCATATTGTTTTGTAAGCACATTTACCAAAGTATGGCGGTTGGCAATTACCTTTTTACTTTCCAGTAAATCGGCAAAACCCTTCATATCGGGCCGGTGACTGTAAAATGAGCGGAGTTCCGGAATGTTTTCCAGGTAATCGGATATGGTTTGGGAAAAGTATCCCGTTTCTTTGTAGTCTATACAGGCTGAGTCCATTGTTGATTTCGGATTTGCGCCACCGCTAAAGCTAAGGCGTCACGCGGTCGGATGTTCGATTTCGGATTTCAAAAATCCCATTTCAAAACAAACTTATG
>JABDEQ010000072.1:9468-12318 GCA_013286985.1 Bacteroidota bacterium
ATTTTAAATGCTAAGGTCGAATTTAGATTTTTAAATTTCTAAAATGGAAATCAGGGAAACAAAAACTGTTTATTTTACAATATGTCCATAAAGATCAAAGTCTTCGGCGGTATCAATCTTTACGTTTACAAAGCTGCCCACGGTTGCATAATCAATGCTGGCATCAATTAAAACCTCGTTATCTACCTCGGGCGAATCATATTCTGTACGGCCAACAAAGTAATTGCCATCCTTTTTATCAACCAAAACCTTATAAGTATGGCCAATTCTTTCCTGATTTTTATCAAAGCTGATGCCTTGCTGAATTTCCATAATGGTATCAGCGCGTTCCTGTTTTACTTCTTCAGGTACGTCATCGACTAAGGAATGGGCATGTGTTTTTTCCTCGTGCGAATAAGTGAAACAACCCAAACGGTCGAACTTAGTTTCTTCTACCCATTGCTGCATTTCTTCAAAATCCTGTTGTGTTTCGCCAGGGTAGCCGGTAATCAGCGTAGTACGCATAGCAATACCGGGCACTTTATCGCGGATTTCGTTTACCACATCGATGGTTTTTTGTTTGGTGATGCCGCGGCGCATGGATTTTAGCATATTATCGCTGATGTGCTGCAGCGGCATATCCATGTATTTGCAGATATTGTCGCGCTCGTTCATTACATCCAGAATTTCCATTGGGAAACCGGATGGATAAGCATATTGCAGCCTGATCCACTCCACACCGTTGACATCTGAAAGGCGGCGAAGTAACTCGTCCAGATTACGTTTGCCATAAAGATCCAATCCGTAATAGGTTAAATCCTGGGCAATTAATATGAGTTCTTTGGTGCCATTTTTAACCAGATTTTGCGCATCCTTTACCAACTGATCAATCGGCTGACTTAAATGCTTGCCGCGCATCAGCGGGATAGCACAGAAGGAGCATGGACGGTTACAGCCCTCGGCAATTTTAAAATAAGCAAAATGTGAAGGTGTTGTTAATAAGCGCTCGCCAATCAGTTCGTGTTTGTAATCGGCGCCTACCGATTTCAGCAGGTTTTGTAGATCGTTAGTGCCAAAATAAGCATCAACATTAGTGATTTCGGCTTCCAGTTCGGGTTTGTAACGTTCAGACAGGCAGCCGGTAACAATCACTTTGCCCACCTTGCCCTGCTCTTTCAGCTCGCTGTATTGCAAAATGGTATCTATTGATTCCTGCTTGGCATTATCAATAAAGCCGCAGGTATTAATTACAATAATATCATCCTTGCCCACCTTTTCGGCCTCATGTACCACATCAAAATGGTTGCCTTTTAGCTGGCCCATCAGGATCTCGGAATCGTAAATGTTTTTGCTGCAGCCCAGTGTAACTACGTTTATACGTGGTTTAACTGCTTTTGCGGGCTGATAAATTTCTTTTGTTTTCATATTTCAGAATAGTGAGAACTAAGATTTTTATGATTAAAAGACTATAAGATTTTCCCCAACATCTGCTGGGGTAGTCATAACAATCCTTTAATCCAATAAATCCTGGTTCAAACAACATTATTGCTTAAACAGCGAATCAACAAAGGCTTGTCTGTCAAATAACTGCAGATCATTTACGCCTTCGCCAACGCCAATATATTTTACAGGGATCTTAAACTGATCTGATATACCTATCACTACCCCACCTTTTGCCGTGCCATCCAGTTTAGTTAAGGCCAGGGCATTAACATCGGTGGCTTCGGTAAACTGTTTGCATTGCTCAATAGCATTTTGCCCGGTTGATGCATCAAGCACCAGCAAAATTTCATGAGGTGCACCCGGAACTACCTTTTGCATCACATTTTTAATTTTGGTAAGCTCGTTCATCAGGCCAACTTTATTATGCAAGCGGCCGGCAGTATCTATAATTACCACATCATCCTCATTTGCCACGGCCGAGCGTAAAGTATCATAGGCAACAGATGCAGGGTCCGATCCCATAGCTTGTGCCACTACTTTTACGCCAACACGTTCGCCCCAAAGTTGGATCTGCGCTACTGCTGCTGCGCGGAAGGTATCGGCTGCGCCTAAAACCACCTTATTGCCAGCGGCTTTTAGCTTGTTGGCCAGTTTGCCAATGGTAGTTGTCTTGCCAACGCCATTTACACCCACCACCATTATTACATAGGGCTTGTGACTGCCATACTCAAAGTTTACGAAATCATTGCTGTTGTTTTCGGCAAGCAGCTGCTGAATTTCATCCTTTAGTAGTTTATTTAACTCGGATGTGTTTACATATTTATCCTGGGCAACACGCGCCTGTATGCGGTCGATGATTTTCAACGTGGTTTTAACACCTACGTCTGATGTAACCAAAACCTCTTCCAGTTCATCCAGCACATCATCATCAACTGTTGATTTGCCTGCAATTACTTTGGTGATCTTTGAAAAAAAGTTATCCTTGGTTTTTTCCAGGCCAGTATCCAGCGCCTCCTGTTCTTGCGGCGTGCTTTCCTTTTTTTTGAAAAAATCGAATAATCCCATGTTTTTCTATGTGCAAATTTCAGATGTGCAAATGTGCGGATTTTAAGTGTTCAGATTATAAGCAAACAGACATAATTTAAGTTTCATTGTATAGCTACTTTAAAATCATTTGCATATCTGCACATTCACGTATTTGCACATCAATATTATATCAACAAAAAAAGCCTTCTCGTTAAAACAAGATGGCTTCTGTATTTTGATCAAGAATTACCGGTTATTTTCCGGAAATTGCGTCCTTAACGTTATCGTTAGGCACAATTTGTTCTTTAAATGAGTAAGCTCCGGTTACAGGTGACTTAATCATTGTGATTACCTTTGAATATTCTTTGCCTTTACCTGCTACTTTGAGGGTTGCAACTACTT
>JABDEQ010000073.1 GCA_013286985.1 Bacteroidota bacterium
TATAACCGATGCGCAAACACAGCGGAATTTTGAGCTCAAAATGGGGCTCAAATAAACTTTTCTGTTTTGTAACTTACAACTTTGCTATTTTTGAATTCTATCAAAGCCCTACTATAATGATCCAACGGAAAAATGAAAATTGGTTTAGGATGCTTTTTGTTTGGCAGGGTTCTGTATTGCCTCAAATATTGCCGCGCCTTATATTGCTTTTTATATTAAGTGTGGTAATCGTATTTTTTAATGGCGAGCTTTTCAACCACAAGGTACCGCTAAACCCGGCGCCGTTCACCTTATTTGGTATCGCGCTGGCATTGTTTCTCGGTTTTAGAAACAACGCCAGTTATGATCGTTTTTGGGAAGGAAGAAAGCTATGGGGAGCTTTATTGAACGATACCCGTTCGCTGGCCCGGCAATGCATTACCATGAGCGGCTACGCTATTGATAGCAAGGAAACCACTCTTTTTGTTAATTATTTAATTGCCTTTACCTACGCCTTAAAACATCAGCTCAGATACACCGATGCCAGCGCCGATATGCATCAGTGGCTTCCCGAAGAATTGGCTAAAAGCATGGAAAATGTAAAATACAAACCCATCATTATAATGAAGGCTATGGGCCAGTGGGTACAAACCGCCAAAGAAGAAAAAAAAATAGACTCTATTGTCCAGGTATCTTTTGATGAAAGCTTTAGCAAGTTATCGCATATTGTGGGTGGTTGCGAGCGCATTGCCTCAACCCCTATCCCTTACACCTACAAAGTAATGCTGCACCGTACGGTGTATTTATATTGTTTGCTGTTACCATTTGGCTTTGTGGATAGCCTTGGCTGGATGACGCCGATTGTAACCATTTTTATTGCCTATACTTTTGTTGCCCTGGAAGCAATTGCCGATGAAATTGAAATACCTTTTGGTACTCACCCCAATGATTTGGCACTGAACGCTATGAGTAAAAATATTGAAGCCACTTTATTGGAAATGGCAGAACGTCCCGTAATTTTCCAAGCCGAAACGGATTCATTGTTTATTGATTAACAACTTCCCCTGTAATAGGATGTGGTTAATTACCCGGTTTTTTGAACGGATGTTAATTTTTTTGTCAGAATATCATTAAATTATTTTATTCTTACATCCGCTTTACTTTTTAATCGAAACAGAATGTGACCTTTGTGACATGTTTTTATTTAGATAGTGAAGTAAAAACTAATTAATTAAACCAGCTGATTAAATGGGCCACGCTTCATTTATAGGCATTAGTAGTAAATGACAGTTAAATGACTGCTTTGATACGCATACAGGGTATCCTTTGGTGCTTTGCATACGTAATATAAATAAATGAGCAAAATGATTGTAAACAGGCCTTCTGATATTTCCCACTTCTTTATAGCGGGGATAAATTATAAAAAATCTGATGCTGCTACCAGGGGTCAGTTTGCCGTTAATAACGATCAATACGAGGCCATTATGCAAATGGCGCCTGCTCATCACATCGATGCTTTTTTTATTCTTTCTACCTGCAACCGTACCGAGGTCTACGGATTTGCAGAAGATCCATCCAAACTCATTAACTTAATTTGCAGCCAAACAAAAGGCGATGCAGCAACATTTACCGCATTAGCTTATATTAAAAAAGGTGTTGACGCTGTTCATCACCTATACAACGTAGGTGCCGGCCTCGACTCACAAATATTAGGCGATTATGAAATTGTTGGCCAATTGAAACAAGCTGTCAAAATTTCAAAAGACAAAGGCTTTATCAATTGTTTTATGGAACGATTGTTTAACAGCGTTTTGCAATCATCAAAAACCATAAAAAATGATACTTTATTAAGTGGCGGCACTGTTTCAGTTTCGTTTGCTGCGGTACAGTATATTAAAGAAAACACCGAAATAACACCCGATACAAAGATCCTGCTGTTAGGCACAGGCAAAATAGGCAGAAATACCTGTAAAAACCTGATCCATTATCTGGGCACCCATAATATTACACTAATAAACCGATCGGGTGAAAAAGCGGAAGAGTTGGCCAACGAATTGGGCTTAAAACATGCCCCGATGAGCCAGTTAGAGGCTAGCATTGCTTTGGCTGATATTATACTTACCGCAACCAATGCCGTTGAGCCTATCATCTTAGCGTCGCAGCTTCAAAATAAAACTTCAAAACTCATCATTGACCTGGCTGTTCCTAACAATGTAGAAACCGCGGTTAAAAATTTGCCTTATATTTCGCTGGTAAATGTTGATAAGCTTTCGAAACTGAAAGATGAAACCCTAAAAAAGCGCAAAGCCGAAGCACCCAAAGCAAAAGCAATAGTAGCCGACCACTTTGCCGATTTTATGGAATGGCACCTCATGCGCAAAAATGCCCCGGCATTAAATGCCATTAAAACCAAGTTGAGCGAGATATCCAAACAGCACCAGGCATTGTTAAACGGCGGTGATACCAAATGTCCGTTTATTTCTTTCGAACAAAAAATACAGCGGGTGGTAAGTGGTACTGCAAGTAAAATGCGTTACCAAAACAAAGGTGGTTGCCATTATATCGAAGCCATAAATGAGTTTATGGGCCTGGTGGCCAATTAATATCGTCATTAACGCACAAAAACTTTTTCTTTTTGATGTTTCTGCTGCCTGCTTACTGCAGTAAAGAGTGATCGGATACCGTTTTCATAATAAACCATCTGGCCAAAGGATATATTTTCATTATTGGGCGCCAGGTTAACGTGAAAGCATAAATTATACTGGTTCTTATATTCTCTCTTTATCCAGTCTACCAATAAAGCGTTTTGGAAAACATCGCCACTAAAACAAATATCTGATACCTTCATATGCCGCGCAGCCATCCCTACCAAACTTACCATCGAGTAATAGAATTTTGCAGCGATATACTTTTTGTCGCGATGGGCATAAATATCAGCTATAACGCCGTGCATTAATGTCAATGTCGGGATCCGGTAATAATGCTCCCCGGTTTTAAAATACGATCCATTCACTACAAATCCATTTTCCTTAATATATTCTTCGGCCAAAACTTGCAGATACATAGCTGCCTCGCCGTCATAAGTTTGTGTATCGCACAAATTAAGCAGCGAAGCTACTGCATTAAATATACTACCTGCCGACGAGCTGAACACATTGGTATTTGCACTTAGCGATACGTATTTATTTAATTCGGCACCGGTAAATTTATCCTGTAGTATATCAGTTTGGGGCCAATTATATCCGGCAATGCACAGCGCAGCAATCCGGGGCTCGGCCATCAGGTTATTGTTGGCAATAGCGGCAAAATAGTCAAAATGATAGCACCTCATCATTTCGTTATTTTCATATTTAAAAAACTCGCCGCCCCAAATATTATCATCGTATCCCATACCGCCGCCATCCCAAATAATACCCAATACCGGTTTAGCATGATGCAGCAATTCATTTTCGGCCAGTACCGCTGCAAAGTGTGCTTCGTGATGCTGTACTGATTTTAAATTTACCTGAAATCTTGCAGCTAACTCAGTGGCATAACGGTACGAGAAACAGGTGATATCCTGATCACTTATTATAACATCGGGTTTTGCATTAAACAGGTTCAGCCAATGTTCCAGGGTATTTTTGTACATCAGCTGCGCGTCGTATGTGTCGTTATTGCCTAAATACTGGCTCACAAAAACCTCGTTCTTTACTGCCAGAGTAAAGGCACTCTCCTGCGATGAGCCGGTGGCTAAAATGTACTTATCCGTATTAAATTTATAGGGGGGAAAGGAAGGGGCCAATCGCAGTGATCGTCTTAAAATGATCTGTTGATGTTCATATTTCGAAATTTGGATGATGCTATCATCCTGCGGCACAACAATTTCGAGATTATAATTAACTATAAAATCCACAATATCAAAAAGATACAGGCTAGCATCTTCATCCTTATAAATAATAGGCGAACCTGATATGTTTGCACTGGTTACAGCAATTGGCTTGCCTAAATTATGTGCAATCAGCTCCAAAAGCGGGGTAGCAGGAATCATAACACCAACGCGGCTTAATCCGGGTGCTATGTTTGCAACGGCTAAATTTTCGCCGGCGCGTTCTTTAGGATATAATAATACTTCGGGCGCTTGCTGACTTTGTAATAAATTCCGCTCTTTACTATTCACAAAAAAATCGCGGTCAACGGTTTCCATATCCGGATATAAAACCGCGAAAGGTTTAGCCGGGCAATGTTTTCGCTTTCTTAACAACTGCAGGCTTTGCATACTGCCGGCATCGCACATTAAAATATAGCCGCCATCGCCTTTAACCGCTAAAATTTTGCCCTGGTTTAAAAAATGCTTTATTAACGAAAAAACAATGTCCGTATTTTTTGAGAGAACTGACAAGTCGCCGCACAAAATGCCCAGTTTAATACCACAAATTGCACATGAACTTATTTCGGAATGAAAACGGCGACTGCCAGCCTGGTGATAGGCTTCTTCGCAGTTGCTGCAGTTAGAAAAATGATACATGGATGTGTTGTCCCGGTAAAAAGGAATATCCTTAATAATGGAATAACGCGGCCCGCATTGCGCACACGAAATAAACGGATACCGATAAAAACGACTGGAAGGGTTATGCAACTCGCTTTTGCAAGAATCACAAATGGCCATGTCAGCAGGTATCAGCACAGGCACCTGTGCGGGTTCATTATTTCCTAATTGTATACTAAAGTCATAAAAAACCAGATCGGCTATTTTTTTAAACTGCGATGGAATAATTTCTATTTCGGGAATAGTCTGGTTAATTTTTTGCAGAAAATTACTTGCGTCGAGGAGCGATGCGGCGTTAAAGTAAATATCAAAGCCGTTGTTTACATTTTCTGCATAACCATTTACCTGCATTTCCTTTGCAACGCGCTGCATTCGCCGCTGGATTTCCACTCCCGGCATAATTCCATTAATATGTATGAAAAAAGTCTGCATATGATTTTTTTTACATTGCGGAATTGAGGACAACACTGCCCCATTAATAAAAACTACACTTATAAAATTCAGCGAATTTTATACTGCGTTCAATTACTCAGGGGAAATTTATCAAATCATTATACATCAAATACCGATGTTGAATACTGCAAAAGGAATGGTGTTATATTTTAAAATTACGCAATGCGCTTGTTCGTGGTTTTAAAACTTTCATAAACTGTAAAGAACCGAATAAGGCATATGGCAATTTTAATTAATACCGGGAACGGGGGGGCAATTGTTTTAAATAAAATTAAAAAAAATGAATTTTATTTAAACCTTTAATTAAATAACCTTAAGCAATAACCTATAAAATAACCCTACATATTAACAAATGATTAATTATTTCTTCGCCATTAAACAACAACGACAATACTCAACTGAATCTTATTAATAATTCTTTATTTTTATCGATGCCATTTTAAAATCGTGGTGAAAAATGTATGTCTGCCATTTTTAAATCAATCAAATCTGCGCTGCCCTTAATAATATTGGGGTTATCTCTTTTTATCGGGGCAAATACTAATGCTCAAAACAGTACACCTAAGTTCAGTGTAATTGCGTTTTATACCGCAAAAGATGATAAAGCGCATATCAGCTTTGTGCACGAGGCCAATAAATGGTTTCCGGAGATGGCCGCCAAATACAATTTCAAATACGATTCAACAAAAAACTGGAATAACCTGAATGCTGAATTTCTTTCGCATTACCAGGTTGTTATTTTTCTGGATACCAGGCCCGATGATCCCACACAGCGGGAAGCCTTCCAAAAATATATGGAAAATGGCGGCGGCTGGATGGGCTTTCATTTTTCTGCATTTGCACTTACCCCATCTGATTTTCCGCAAAACTGGAACTGGTACCACAATATTTTTTTGGGCTCGGGCCAGTACGTGAGCAATATATGGCGCCCATCTGTGGCTGTTTTAGATGTAGACAGCAGCTTCCCCGCGACGCAATTGATGCCCGCTCAATTTAAAACATCGCCAAATGAATGGTACAGATGGGAAAACGACTTGAGGAAAAACCCCGATATTAAAATACTTTGTTCTATTGATTCTGCCAGCTTTCCGTTAGGAACCGGCCCTAAACAAAGTGAAATATGGCACAGCGGCTATTATCCCGTTGTTTGGACCAACAAAAATTACAAAATGATTTATTTTAACATGGGCCATAACGATATGGACTATGAACATAAATACGACAATACCGATAAAACACTGTCTTATACATTTTCAAGCCCCATGGAGGCAAAACTGGTAATTGATGCGCTACTTTGGTTGGGCGGTCAAAAACCACAATAAAGCATCTGGTTTACTTACTCGCTGAATATTTATTTTTCAGCAATACATAAGTACTTACATATTATATATGCAACAATATATAAGTACTTATGTATTAAATTCTGGAAAAAACAATTAAATAACCTACGATTAACATTGTTTTAATGGCAATTTTCCAATTAACAACAAGTATTGCCGTATAAATGGCAACTATTAGGCGTAAAGAGAACATTATTTACCTAAAAATGCTTTTTTCTGCAAATAAGTGGTGTAAAATCAATAATTTCAAAAGAAAACTCAATGATATTAAATTCAAAATCCTTATCTCTTTCGGCAATTTTGCAACTCCAAAACACCATTTTGTTAATAAGTAGCACATTGTTAATAAGTAATGATTATTACGAAGTATTTTCGACAAAAAAATATGTTAAATATCTGTTAAAAATTAGTCTGCCAATTCTATAGAGTTTATATTTGTACAATTATTATTATCGGTCTAACCAATTAGTTCTTTATGATAAATAATGAGGTCAGTTACTATAAAAAGAGAAAGCTCCCCGCTTCCTCTTTTTTTGTTTTATAGACCTTTTTGGTACTGCTACTTTAATGTTTTATTTATAGTAGTTAACAAATACTCCTTTAAATCATTATTGTACTCCCAAAACATAACGCCTCCCATTTTTTTTGATTTAACGTATTTGATTTTTTTCTTCACCGACCATTCGTCATCAAAAGAAATAAACAGTTGTGTGTCGGGATTGTAGATATAATCGGCTTTGGCAGTCCGGTCATGATGAAGTTTAAAACCTTTAATTTTCAGGATGCTATCCTTTATAGTGGTATATCCATATCCTTTTGAAGAGGTAACTACAGAATCGCCCAGGCCGGTAGAATGAGGCTTCAGGATTGATGAGCGCCCGTAAAAGGCTATTCCCATAACCAATTTATTTGCGGGTACACCTGCGGCCAAAAACAAGGTTACCGCCTCATCAGCATTATTATGTGCTATATAGGTTTTGGATGCATACAGGCCCGTATGATGTGAGGCTATTTTGCCGCCTGAGTAATCATATGTCATCAAATTAATATAATCCAAATATTGCTGGGCGCTTGCCATATCAGTATGAACCAAAAAATCTTTAAATGCTCCGACAGCAGTAGTAAGCAGGTATTTTTTACCTGTAATGTGTTGAAGGCTATCCAGCTGTTTACGTAACTCCTTAAACATCAGCGTATAGTTTTGCTGATCTTCCGGCCTGTACACGTTTCCCGCAAGTCCATGGCGACCGGGGTATTCCCAATCAATATCAATACCATCTAAATTAAACCTGTTGATAATTGCCACCGCGCTTCCGGCAAATCCTTTTCTGGCGGTATCTGTTAATACTGCATCAGAAAATCTGCCGCTCCAGGTCCAGCCGCCAATAGAAATCATTATTTTAAGCGCAGGGTTTTGTTTTTTAAGCATTACCAGGTGCCTGAAATTAACCGTATCGGTAGCCTCGCGATGTAACCATGCCCGGTTATTTTTTATGTCGACAAAAGCATAGTTAATGTGCGTTAGCTTTTTAGCATCTATCTGATCAACACCTTTAATCAAACCCTTATAGCCGCCCACGTAACCGATGACAACTTTTTTTGACTGCGACTTGCCGATGTACGGAAACAAAAGTGCCGCAATTATTAATATAGATAATTTAAAATACAGGGGAATTATTTTCATTTTATCAGGAATAATAACAGGTTAAATTTTAAGTCGTAATCGTTTCTTTTCGAGCAGCCCTGTAATAAATATTACAATAAACGATACTGCGAAAGAACGGAAAACACCACCCGCGCCATAATTAAAAATACGTGGGTAGTCAAAATCGGCAATGGTAAATATGGCTACCATAAAATAGGGTATCAGGTAGCAGGTTAACGTACTTGTGCCTGCAGGTTTTATAATCTTAAACCAGTTTTGTTTGCCTTTAACATCTATCAGCCATATAAAAAATTCAAAAAGCAATACGCCAATACCGGTGCAGATAAATACCCAGGCAGGTGTTGAATGTATTTTTGAAATCCCTTCGGTATAAGGGCGTATAATAAAGCCCAGCGCTATTAAAGCCAGGCCAATGAGCGCAAAAGTTAACCACAGTATTTTATAATTGCCTTTTGAAATAATTAAGGGGTACAATAAAGAGATTACTATGCCAAACATCATTAATGAGGTGGACGCACCGTCTTTGATAATAGGAATATCCATGTCAACTATATCGGCATGGTAGCAAATATTTATGCCCACCAGCAGGAAAAGGCAAATAGTAAGCGCTATAAAATTCCCTCTGCAAATAAGGTACAAAAACGAACATACCAGGTAGGCCCATCCTATTATCCCTAAAATACCCCACCACGATGGGCTTAAGCCCGTAGGCGCATTTGGGCTGCCGCCTTTGTAAAACCAGGCCAGTACGGCCAGAATGACAACTCCGGCACCTATCAACGCATATTTCTTTGCTTTGGCCAATGTTTCAGGATAATCGAGCCAGATAAGGAAAAAACTTAGCGTTAGCAGAAACTCCCACACACCCGGCGGTATAACGGCTGCCGTGCTGTATTCTTCCATATTAACATGGAAAAAGCCCATAACTATTAGGGCAAATGAGCGAAGGAGAATATAAGAAGCGATAGATAGAAATGAATCACCTCTGTTTAACCGGCGGCCAATGGCTAAAGGGATTGATAAACCGGCAATAAATAAAAATATAGGGAATATAGTATCGGCAAAGTGCATTCCATCTACATTTTCTTTCACATGATCTATCCAAAGCGGCACTTTGTGTACGTCGCTCAAATCATTAACAAATATCATGAAAAACATGTTTACCGCCCTGAATATATCGATAGAAAGAAGTCGCTTTTGTTGCAGCATTATAAGTAGTTAAACGCCGTTAATATAAATCAGCGCTTAAATATAACAGCTAATTATTGAAATTGATTGTATCCTTTTTGATAGATTTTTGAAAAAAAAGTACTTTTTTTAATCAAATTGGCACGAAAGACGGTTTTTTCAACTCAAAACCTCTTCCAATATATCGTGCGACCGCACATTGCCAAAACTTTCGATATGGAGCGAATAATAATCCAATAACTTTTGAATAAGATAGCGCCGCTCCTCATTATTTAACTTTAATTGCGATAAATTTTCAAAATTATATTGCAGCAAACCGGCAAAATTATTGGTGTGCGGTGGCGAGAGATACAGCGTTGTATCGGGCTTGTAATTGCAAAACACACCGTTCTTCATATCAAAATAATCTGCCTCGCCGGCAAGATACCGATCCGGGTAAAAGCCCAGATAACGGGTAAGCCGTATCAAAAACAATAAATGAAAATTGGTCAGGCCTTCCGTCTGATTATCCAGCCACTCAATGGCGCTGAAAACAAAATCAAATAAGCTCTCATCAGTTCCCTGTGGCTTTACCGCCTTGTATAAAACCTCGTTCAAAAAAAGGGCAATGCTGCTTTTTATAATATCATAAGGTATAGTTTGCAAAACAGGCGAATTTTTAAGCTCTTTGATGCGCTGCACGTTCCCGGTATTTTTATAATAAACCACCATATCCAGCAGCGATAATGATTGCAGCATATTAAGGCTTATTTTAGCCTTAGGCTTTTTGGCTCCGTTAACCATGTATGATTGCATACCGAATTTTTCGGTAAATACCTGTACAATAACGCTATTTTCGCTATAGCTGGTGGTTTTAAAAACTATTCCACGGGTTTTATGCAGCATGGTGTATAAGCAACAGCAGCTTTGGTATAAAAATAATTAATGCTGTAACCAGGGCAAATAGAGCTGCGATTACCACAGCTGCGGCACTCATATCTTTAATTCGCCCCGCCTTTACATTATACCCCGGCGATACCAGGTCAACCAGGGTTTCAATCATGGTATTAAATATTTCGGTAACCAGCACCAGGCAAATGCTAATGGCTATCCAGTTCCATTGATCCAACGAAATTTGCAGCAAAAAGCCAGTTATAAAAACTAAAACCGTTGCTACCAGGTGTATCCGAAAATTTAATTGTGTAGAGGTAGCATAAACCAGCCCTTTAAAGGCATAACCAAAGCTGCGTAGAAGTTTTTTCATATAAGCCAATTTTTCTTTTGCGAATCGCCGCGATTCCAAAATTTCAAATTCAATGTTACAAATCTGCACATTTGAAAAACATTGTCACAATCTCATTTAATCAATTACCATGATTAATCTATTTTCGTAGTTTAGCAACCCTGGAATAATCTTCTTCAAAATAATGATCTGGAAAAAACTTGCTGATCTTGTACTAAAACAACGTGTTCTTATCCTCGCCATTATTGGCCTGTCCACTATCTTTATGGGATACAAGGCCAGCCAGGTACGCATCACATTTAACGGTGGTAAAGTGCTGCCCATAACTGATTCAGCCTATATCAGGTATATGCAGTTTAAAAATACTTTTGGACAGGATGCCAGCACTATGGTAATCGGCTTTAAATCGCCCAATATTTTTAACAAAGATATATTTAACGACTGGTACCAGATCGGCACCCGCATTCAGCATATTAAAGGAATAACCGGCGTAATTTCGGTAGCCAATTTATATAATCTCGAAAAAGATACGCTCCAAAACCTACCAGCCAGGCCGAAGTAGATAGTCTAAAAAAAAGGATACTGGACCTCCCCTTTTATAAAGGACTTTTATTGAGCGAGGATAGTACGGCCACGTTAATGGCCATTACTTTTGATGGTAAAATAATCAATACGCCCAAACGCGTACCTATCTTAAATCAGATACTGGCAGAAGGGCGACAATTTGAACAAAAACACGGCATTCAGGTACATTATTCCGGCTTGCCGCTTATCCGCACCAAGGCCGGCGACTTAATGAAAAGTGAGTTCACGCTTTTTCTTTGCCTGTCTTTATTAATAACGGCCTGCATTCTGTTAATCATATTCCGTTCGGTTTTTCCGGTTATATTTCCGGTATTGGTGGTGCTGCTCAGCGTTACCTGGAGCCTGGGCATATTGGTTTTAATGCATTATGAAATTACCATACTTACAGGCATTATCCCGCCGTTGGTGGTAATTATTGGTGTACCTAACAGTGTTTTTATCTTAAACAAATACTACTACGAGTACAGCTTAACCGGCAACAAAATGCAATCATTAAATATTGTGATTGAAAAGGTTGGTATAACCACCTTTATTGCCAATGTTACCACTGCAATAGGTTTTGGAGTGCTGTGCTTTACCAACAGCGAGTTATTAACTCAATTTGGTTTGGTTGCCTCATTAAGCATTATGGTAACCTTTGCATTGAGCTTGATACTGGTGCCTATAATTTTCAGTTACCTGCCTGATCCTAAACAACGGCAAAGCGGTATTAAAGATCGTAAGGTGATACAATTTGTATTAGCAAAGCTCGATTACCTGGTACATCATCACCGTAAAGCTATTTACATTACCACCTTTTTGCTTGTCGCTGTTTGCACTTATGGCCTTTCGCTCATCAATGTAAATGGTTATG
>JABDEQ010000074.1:0-1466 GCA_013286985.1 Bacteroidota bacterium
TGAGGGAATTACCTTTATAACGATGGGTTTTAAAACCCATCGTTATGAGATAAGCTTATGCCCCTGTTGGTGTTGTCACCAACAGGCCATGTAAAACTTGTATGGTGTATAAGTCCCGCGGCTTGTCGGTAACAACACCGACAAAGGCAAAAACAGGTGTTCATTTTTGAGCACATGAACGGTGTGAACACCGTGAACACCGTGTTGTTTTATTAATACGGAGCCGCTTTATTTGTTAATGCGCCAGAAAAATAAGAAAATTGTTGTTGCGAAAAACTATGATAATCACTACCGAACATTTATACCAGCTTTTTCTTCAGCACCCTGTCATCAGTACCGATACGCGTAAAATAGCGCCGGGCAGTTTGTTCTTTGCCCTCAAAGGCGATAAGTTTGACGCCAACACCTTTGCCAAACAGGCTGTTGAGGCCGGAGCGGCGTACGCGGTTATCGATAACCCTGCTTATCAGCTGGGCGAGCAATATCTTTTGGTTGACGATGTGCTCTCCGCCTTGCAGGATCTGGCCCGGCACCATCGCCGGCAGTTAAACATTCCGGTTGTTGGCCTTACCGGTACCAATGGCAAAACCACTACTAAAGAACTCATCAACTCCGTTTTATCGCAGCACTTTAAAACACAGGCCACGCAGGGCAACCTGAATAATCATATCGGTGTGCCGCTAACCATTTTAACTATCGACAAAACACACCAGGCAGCGGTTATTGAAATGGGGGCCAATCATCAAAAAGAAATTGAACTGTTAAGCAGCATTGCCCAGCCCAGTCACGGCCTGATCACCAATGTAGGCAAGGCACACCTGGAAGGTTTTGGAGGTGTTGAAGGCGTAAAAAAAGGAAAGGGCGAGCTTTATGATTATTTAAAGCAATCGGCCGGGGTGGCTTTTGTTAACGGGGATAACACCACATTGATGGAAATGAAAGATGCCCGCCATTTATCAAACGTGGTTTTGTACGGAACATCGGGCAATGGCATGCTGGTTAGTGGCAAAATAATTGATAACTCACCGCTTTTAACTTTGCAGTGGACCAATAATTCATCGTCCAAAACCCATACGGTAAAAACACAGCTAACCGGGGCCTATAATCTGGATAATATCCTGGCGGCTATTTGCATTGGGACCTATTTTAAGCTGAGCGATGATGAAATAAACAGAGGCATTGAAAGCTATCAGCCTAAAAATAACCGGTCGCAAATTGTGCAAACAGCCAGCAACACCCTTATCTGCGATTATTACAACGCCAACCCCAGCAGCATGTTTGTAGCGATAGAAAACATTGGCAAGCTTACCGCCAACCGCAAAGTATTAATTTTGGGAGATATGTTTGAAATGGGAGATGAAGCCGCCGCCGAGCATGAAGCCGTCATCAAAAAAGCGATGGATACCCCGGTTGATGAAAGGATATTTATCGGAAAAGAGTTTCAAAAAGCAGGTCTGACTATAGAC
>JABDEQ010000074.1:1476-11612 GCA_013286985.1 Bacteroidota bacterium
ATCCGTTTGAAGGACAGCTACATACCGGTAAAATGATGCGCGCCCTATTAAATAAGGTATACAACCTTGGCGCTGGAAAGATTGGTGGAGTTGTTTTGAATTCGGAATGCGGAATGAGGGTTAGTGTCTGAACGAGGGTTTTTTACACACCGTCTTGTCATCCCGATGAAAGAGGGATCTTCTGCAAGCGACGAACATGTAGCAGACCTTATCCGGCGTAGAAGATGTTTCACTCCGTTCAACATGACAAAAAGAGGATGATTGGATTGAAAGATCCTGCTGATCTTTTAATCCTAAAAATCCTGGTTCAGACATTGGCGCTTACCCAATTCCGCATTCGACATTTCTGACTTCCGCATTCACAAAGCCAGCTTCGCTACTTCTTCGCCAACCAGGCTACCCATGGCTACGCCCATGCCGTTGCAGCGCACGGCGCAAAATATATTGGGTTCAAGCTGTTTTACAATGGGGCTAATGTCATCGCCAAAACCCATAATACCGCTCCACCAGTAGTCAATTTCAACATCCTGCCCGGGTAAAATCATTTCCTTTAAATAATGGGTTAGTTTAGCTTTTACCACTTCGGTATGGCCAAATTCCCAGGTTTCTTCGCTATTAAAATCAATGTTGCGGCCACCGCCAAAAAGTATGCGGTTATCAATATTGCGGAAATAGTAATAACCCTCGTCAAAGTGATAAGTGCCTTTTAACTTTAGGTTAGGGATGGGTTTGGTTACCAATACTTGTCCCCTGCCCGGCACTACCTTCAACTCCGGAAACAGTTGATTGGCAAAAGCATTGGTTGCCAGTATTACTTTGCCTGCTGTAAAATTCCCTTGTGAGGTGTAAAGAGAAATATGTGTTGCCTCTTTTTCAATTTTTTGTATTTCGCAGCCATTTAAAACCAGCACGCCAAGGTTGTATACCTTATTTAATAGGGCGCGCATCATTTTACCGGTATGTAGCTGTCCTTCAAACGGATTATAAATCATCCGGCTTACGCCCTTAAATCCAAATGCTGCTATTTTGGCATTAGCAACTGCATAAATGTCGGGTTGTCCTATCGCATTTTTCAGTAAGTTATTGATGTAAGGAATTTGTTCAATGCGCTCATCGCCCATGGCAACTTCATCATCCATAAATAACTCATAGCCGCCATGCTGATGGTAGTCAATATTAGCATCTCCCAAATTTTCGCGTAACCTTTGCAGGCCGCGCCATTTATAATTAACCAGGCGGGCAACTTCTTCTTCGGGCGCTTCCTGCAAATAGGCAACTTGCTCTGACACAGTGCCAAAGCAGGCAAATCCGGCATTTTTAGTACTGGCGCCGGTGGGTAAAAAGCCGCGCTCCAATACCAGCACTTTTAAGCCGGGCTGCTGTTGTTTTAAATGCAGCGCCGCACTCAAGCCAACAATTCCGCTGCCTATAATAATGATATCCGCATTATCAATAAATGCGGTGCGCTCCCAGTACGAAAATGTGTTTGCTGCCAACTTGATCTGCTATTTAACGGAATGCTTTTTGTTTTAAACTAAATGTCCCACATCTGTAGCCCCTCATCAAAAATATAGAATTAAATGTGATTTGGCTTCAGACTACAGACTTAAAACTCAATACTAAAACATGAATCATTTATCATTTATAACAGCATACATCAATAGCGGCTCGGCCTGGTTGTTGATGATTGTAATTGCCATACTGAGCTTTATTGTACAATGGCGCTTTAAAAGCAAGTTCAAAACCTATTCGGAAATTCCGTTGCTATCAGGCCTTTCCGGTCAGGAAGTTGCCGAACGAATGCTGCGCGACAACGGTATTTATGATGTACAGGTAATTTCTGTTGAAGGGCAACTTACCGATCATTACAATCCCGAAACAAAAACAGTTAACCTGAGTCCCGATGTATATTATAGCCGTAGTGTGGCATCAGCCGCCGTTGCCGCGCACGAATGCGGACACGCGGTACAACATGCAAAAGCCTATGCCTGGTTAAGCTTCCGCTCGGCCATGGTTCCGGCTATTAACGTGGCATCAACCTTAACCCAATGGACCTTATTTATTGGGGTGATGTTACTGTTCTTTACCCATAACCCGCTGGTGCTGGCCATTGGCGTAGCAGCATTGGCATTGGTTACCACCTTCAGTTTTATAACGCTGCCGGTTGAGTTTGATGCCAGCCTCCGTGCATTGGCCTGGTTAAATAACAATTATACCATAATGCAAACCCGCGAAGAGCACGAACAGGCAAAAGATGCCTTATGGTGGGCCGCCATGACTTATGTAGTTGCCGCCCTGAGCGCATTAGCTACATTATTATATTATGCTTCGTTTTTGCTTAACAGGCGAAACTAAGGTTGAATCAGAATTTATATAAAAGGCCGTAGCCGGTTCATCGGCTACGGCCTTATTTTTTACCGGTTTATTTTTTGCTCTTCGATTCGTCTGTTGGCTGTCCATTGTCTGGCTGCAAATAATCAAGATAAATAATAGGACTCCATTTAAAGTAGCCGATGGTTTGTCCATTTTTATTATCTACCAGCGTGAAAAATATCCCATCTTCCAGGGCTGCCGTTGGTAATTCAGTATATCTCAAAACCGTGCTTACGTGGTTCAAGAATTTTGTAGGTTTTTTAACAGGTGGATTGCCCGTAGCCAGGTAGGTTTTTACCGTTTTGCATGAGTAAAACGAAATACCGGTTGCCGATGCTTCGGCTGTACCATTATAGAGGTAGGCTGTTTGATTGTGGTTATTATCTATCGTAGTAATAGCCCATCTGATGGTACCCCCTCTTTCGGCATTGACACGTAATTCCGGTCGGTCTCCGGAATTATCTATGATAGTACCAAATGGTGTGATCATCATTATATAAACACCTGTAGTGCTGTATATGCCTAACGGTGTAGGTGAATCCGCCGAGCCGGCTAAAAGTGCACCATCAGTAGCTTGCGCGGCCAGTTGTGATCCATCAACCACAATTAATATATCAATTGTTGCCATAGTGTGGTTTTTTTATCGTCCTTAAAAATTAAAGGCCGTACAGGTAAACCCGCAGCGGCCTTTGTTTTTAGAGTGATGTTTTTAAACGTTTAATTAACGTTGATAAACGGATCCCATAAAAAGTAGCCTATGATGCTACCGTTGGAATTGTTTACCAGTGTAAATGACAAAGTGTACTGGATGGTTACACCAATCTGCAGGATGGTTCCGGAAACGGTACTCACCTGGTTAATAAATTTCGTAGGGGTGCTTGCCGGCGGATTACCGGTAGCCAAATAAGCATACGCTTGTCCGCTGGCATATGACAAAGGCGTATTAATGGCCCCCGCCGGATTAAAAGATGAGCCATACAAATACACTGTTTGATCAAAATTATTATCAAACGTGGTGATGGCCCATTCTACAGTATCGCCGCCATTTGCGCTGATCTGTAATTCTGATTGTCCCTGGGTGCCGTTGCTGATAGAACTGTTAGGAGCAATCATTGCGATGTAAACATTTGATGAGCCATAAGAGCCCAAATTTGTTGGTGAGCCTGCTGAGCCTGGTGAGATGCTGCCATCTTTTACCTGTTGAGCCAGCGTTGCACCGTCAACTGCGATTAAGACATTAATTGTTGCCATGGTTTAGATTTTTTTGGTTTCTCCTACTCATAAGGCTTTTCAGAATTTCGCCCCTGCTGTAATCGCCACGCAGGCAGGCCCGTTTTTTTCCGTGGTAGCTGATCTCCACGTTTCTTAAGTATTTTTTAGGTGTACAAGTCCAATTAAATATTTATCAGGTTTTAATATGCAGGCCCATTAATAATTAACCTCCGCTTTAATTATTAACCATTAATTACAACGCAAGTTAGCTGGGCAAAATAAATTTCGGCAGAGTGAAAACACCCATTTTGGAGGGGTTTTATAAGGGGGATACAAACAAGGTATAAATACGGTATTGGGCCGTTTATTTAACGGGGATGTAATTAGAGCGGCAAAAGAGAGCGATTGTTTACGACAAGGATTTAGCAATCCGGCAACAGTATCAGGTATTTTATTGCCGGCAGCAGATTTACTTATCTCTTGAGTTTATTTCTTTACAAAACGCATTACGGCAATATCGCCCGATATAAAAGTCAGCATATTATCGCCGCTTAGCGCCCAACGGTTTACTTTCTTTAGCGTTTCTATGAATACATTTTCACCATTGCCCGGGCACATCATCCACGTCATGGCCATTGGTTGGGTAAAGTCTATTTTGTTGCCATCAATCTTTAGCGGGCCATTAAAATTATTACAGCCGGTATTCCCAAACACTTTATTATTGGCTATATCGAACTGAATAACAGGCTTCTTGGCCGAATATAAGCTATCGAAAGAAGCACCGGGACTTAAAATATAATTAAGCTCCCAACTACCCTCCAGTTTTGAAGCATCTGCCGCGGCGGCAGATACCGTTTTAGCACTATGGCATGCAAGCAATAAACCACAGCTTACTAATACAGCAAAAAATATACTTTTCATAATAGATTAATTTTTTAAACAAATACGCTTAACTGATCAATAGTTAATTGGGGGAGTACCAGTGGAGAGCAACAATCAAGGTACTAAAACATTAAGCAAAAAACGAAAAATGCCCTTTATATCATACACTTTTTACTTAAATAAACGCTAAACAACCTGCTGTTTGCTTTGGATTTGTTACAATGCCCCGCATTGGCGTTTTGGCTTTATAATTGATTTAACCCTTAATATATTCAAAATACATCTATCATGAAAAAAATAAAAATATTGGTTTTAGCGTGTGCTCTATGTTTTGGAGTATCCGCTGCATTTGCGCAGGTAAGCGTAGGTATATCGGTAGGCATAGCCCCTCCGGCTTTACCTGTTTATGTTCAACCGGCATGCCCTGTTGATGGCTACTTATGGCAGCCCGGCTATTGGGCCTATGATCCATCAGATGGTTATTACTGGGTACCGGGCGTATGGGTTGCCCCACCTAATCCCGGCTTATACTGGACTCCTTCTTACTGGGGTTATGAAGGTGGCTCTTACGGTTTCCACGTTGGTTATTGGGGCCCGCAAGTAGGTTTTTATGGCGGTATTAATTATGGCTATGGTTACGGTGGCGTAGGTTTTTATGGCGGCGGATGGTCAGGCGGTCATTTCCGTTATAATACAGCAGTAGTAAATGTTAACAGAACCGTGGTTCATAACACTTATGTAAACCGCTCCGTTATTGTAAATAATAACAACCGTACCAGCTTTAATGGCCCGGGTGGCGTAAACCGTCGTCCAAATGCGCAGGAACAATCTGCAATGAGGGAACGTCACGTTCAACCTACTTCGCAGCAGCTTTCGCATCAGCAGGCAGCGAGCCATAACAGAAGCCAGTTTGCATCTGTAAATCATGGCAAGCCTGCAGCTGCCGCAATGAACAAGGTTAATGGTAAATCATTTAATACAACCGGCAGAACAGTAAGTGCAGCTACCATGCAACGTAACAATGCTTCCGCGGCTGCCCGTCAGGCAAATGTGAATCATAACAATGCCGCCCGTCCGGTTAATCACCAGGCTGCTGCAAAACCACAAACGCGTACCAATAACGTGCAGGCTAATCATCAGGCAGCTCGTCCGGCGCAACAACAACATGCCGCCGTTCAACATGCACAAGCCCGCCCGCAGCAACACGTTCAGCAACAACAACATGCCGCTGTTCAGCACACACAGGCAGCTCCGGTACAACGTTCACAACCGGCACAACATGCGGCACCTCAGCCAAGGCCTCAGCAGGCCCGTATGCAGGAGCCACAACATGCTCCACAGCCACAACAACAACATGCACAGGCCAGGCCTCAGCAACAGCACAGTGGTGGCGAAAAACATAAATAATTATAAAATAACAACAACGGCAAACCCGCTTTATTCTTAAAGCGGGTTTCTTGTTTTTAGGGCGATGGTTATCCTCCCCGTGTCATTACATCATTAGAATTACATTAAATTTTCACTTTTTCACATCATTAATTAAACTTTACCGTTTAATTAGCCTCATATACGGTATTAATTAAAACATAAAATGAAACTCTTTACAAGAATATTTATTCCGCTTTGTGTACTGCTTTTTGTAGTTACCAAAACAAATGCACAAATAAGTGTCAGCATTTCTGTTGGCACACCGCCACCGGCACTGCCGGTTTACGTTCAGCCTGCCTGCCCTACTGATGGTTATTTATGGGTGCCCGGCTATTGGGCTTATGACGAGGATGACGGATACTACTGGGTACCCGGTGTATGGGTAGCCGCTCCGCAACCCGGCTATTTATGGACTCCTTCTTATTGGGGTTATGAACATGGCGTTTATGGTTTTCATGCCGGATACTGGGGCGCTCACGTAGGTTATTACGGTGGCATTAATTATGGCTACGGCTATGGTGGCAGTGGCTTTGTTGGCGGAGGCTGGTCTGAGGGCCATTACCGTTATAACACCGCTGTAGTAAATGTAAACACAACCGTGGTTCATAACACCTATATTGATAAAACTGTAGTTGTTAACAACACTACCGTAGTAAATAACCGCACCAGCTTTAACGGACCAGGCGGCGTAACTGCACAGCCACGCCCCGAAGAACTGGCGGCCATGCACGAACAGCACATACAGGCCACAAATGATCAGGTATCGCACCAGCAGGCGGCCAGTAAAGACAGGAGCCAGTTTGCTTCTGTAAATAACGGGCATCCGGCAGCAGCTGCCATGAACCATGTAGGCGGACATCCGTTTAATGAGCAGGGGCATACTGCAACCGGCTCAACTTTGGGTCATTATAACAGAACTAACCCCACTTCAGGCGGCGCAGGCAATGCGGGTAGTACCAACCACCCGGCAAATAATGCTGCTGCACCAAATAATCAGCAGCATAACCAGGCGCAGCCACAACAAAATCAACAACAGCACAATAACAACCAGCAACAACAACATAATAATAATAACCAGCAACAACATAATCAGGGCCAGCAGCATGGGCAACAGCACCAGCAGCATGGTGGAGGCGGTCAAAGACCACCGAAAGAAAAGCATTAATCATTGCTGAATAACGTAAAAAAGAAAAACCCGCCTGATAATCAGCGCGGGTTTTCTTTTTATACTGTTTTAATTTTTTTAATTCATCCTGTAAGGGGCAACCAGGTAAAATTCCGGAATCTGCACATTAAACAACGAGTTATCAATCATTCTTGACATTTGATACTCCCCTTTCATGCTTCCCATATCAGTTTTTAAATTGCATCCTGAAACATACTCGTGGGTATGTCCGGGCTCAATTACCGGTTGTTGTCCAACAACACCTTCGCCTTCAACCTCTCTTTTTGCGCCATTAGAATCAAAAATATACCAATGACGGCTTAACAAACGCACTGCATAATTCCCCATGTTCTCTATGCTCACCTTATATGCAAACATAAAATGATCATTTGCCGGGTTCGAATATTCAGGCTGGTAAATTGTTTCTACCGAAACCTTAACACCATCTGTAATAGTAGTAACCATATAAAGATCTCTTTTTTTCAAATATATAATAGTACAGTCAAATATCAAGCCATTTCTCAACAAAATATTTGCTGCTTTTATTTAGTTTAACATCTTGCCGTCAAAGTATTAAGTATGTTTTAGCTGCACTTAATACCCCGTGTTCAGGCTAAAGACTCTGCCTCTGCATAACGCGGATTTTGGCTCACTTCTTCTAAAATTTCCATAACATCTGCCAAATTGCCTGCTGTTACCAGGCGCATGCGGTATTCTTTAAAGTTTTCAATGCCTTTAAAGTAGTTAGAATAGTGTCTGCGCATCTCAAAAATGCCTGTTTTGGGTCCTTTCCACTCAATTGATTTTTGCAAATGCGTGGTACAGGCATCTATGCGTTCGGCTATGGTAGGTTTTTCCAGGTACTCGCCGGTATTAAAGTAGTGCTTAATCTCTCTGAATATCCACGGATAACCTATCGCAGCCCTGCCAATCATCATGCCATCAACCCCAAACTCCATGCGCCATTCTGCCGCCTTTTGTGGAGAATCAATATCACCATTACCAAAAATGGGGATTTGTATCCTCGGATTTTTCTTTATTTCCCTTATTAAGGCCCAATCAGCCACGCCCTTATACATCTGTGAACGGGTACGGCCGTGAATAGTGAGCGCTTTTATGCCCACATCCTGTAAACGCTCGGCAACTTCATATACATTTTTAGTATTATCATCCCAGCCCAGCCTGGTTTTTACAGTAACGGGCAGGTGAGTTGCCTCAACAACGGCCTTGGTCATGGCCACCATTTTATCAATATCCTGCAGCAAACTGGCACCGGCACCACGGCAGGCTACCTGTTTAACCGGGCAGCCATAGTTAATGTCCATCAAATCGGGTTTGGCCAGGGTGGCTATTTCAGTGGCCTCGCGCATATGGTCAATGTCGCTGCCAAATATCTGAATGCCTATTGGGCGCTCATACTCAAAAATGTCTAATTTTTGACGACTCTTTGCCGCATCGCGAATCAATCCCTCCGACGAGATAAACTCTGTATACATCATATCCGCGCCGTTTTTTTTGCACACATAACGGAACGGCGGATCACTCACATCCTCCATCGGTGCCAGCAACAGCGGGAATTCCCCTAAATCAATATTTCCTATTTGTACAGACATGCCTTATCTTCGTGGCAAAATTACGAATTTTAAGCGGGATGATAAATATACCATACAAAGACTTAGAAAAGCATGACAATCAGTTACATCCCTCGCTGCAGTTTTTAATTTTCATTTGCATCTTTTTGTTGATCCTGATTGTTGGGAATGTGTTGGGTGCAGGGCTGATCACCGCCCTTTATGGCGTTAAAACATTTACCGCATTAAGTACTTTAAACCCTGCAACGCCGCATATTATAAATGCGTTGTGGATATTGCAAACTGTCGGCACTACTTTTCCTATCCTGGCGGCACCCGTGTTTTTCTCGTTCGTAATTGTGCGCGATCCGGGCGACTATCTTAAAGCTAACTTCCGTTTTCCATGGGGTTTACTGTTTATTACGGTGCTAATTATGCTGTTATCGAACCCGGTAATTGAGGTTTTATCAAACATCAACCAAAAACTAAAATTACCGCATACCTTAAATGGCATACAGCAATGGATGGAAAGCAGCGAAAAAGACGCACAGCAAATTACCGAGGCCATGTTGAAAATGAACACCATATGGAGTTTGATATTCGATGTGCTGTTTATCGGTTTGGTACCGGCTATTGTTGAAGAATTTATGTTCAGGGGCACCCTGCAAACAATTTTTTTAAAGTGGACCAAAAACAGTCACGTTGCCATTTGGATAACTGCTATTTTATTCAGCGCTTTTCACATGGAGTTTTTTGGATTTTTGCCAAGGCTAATGCTGGGCCTGTTATTTGGTTATTTTGTAGTTTGGACGGGCAGCATATGGCCCGCAGTTTGGGCACATTTTTTAAACAACGGCCTCGATGTGGTGTTAACCTACCTGGCACAACACAAGCTGATAAACATTAACCCCGACGATACACATGTATTTAATAATGTTGCCTATATAAGCAGCGCCATAATTTTATTTGCGCTGATGCTTATTTACCGGCGGCTGGCTTTAGAAAAACAACTGACAGAGGGATAAAATGGAGAAAAATTGGATTAAAATTTTCTCATCCACCAATTATTACCAGGCCGAAATGGTAAAACAGGCCCTTGTTGGCCGCCAAATCGGTTCGGTTTTAATAAACAAACAAGATACAACTTATCGCGCTTTTGGCGATGTTGAAGTTTATATACACCAGGAAGATTTTAGCAATGCTATTGAGATTATCATCCTCAATCAAATTAATTTATGAAGACACGCGCCATTACCGGCTTTTTCTTTGTTATTGTTATGCTGGGTTCCGTACTACTTGGCCAATACGTATTTAGCGCATTTTATTTATTGGTATGCATTTTATGCCTGCACGAGTTTTATAAGCTTATAGCACAAACAGGCGTAAGGCCAAATATGCAGGCGGGCATGCTCAACGGCGTTTTATTATTTGCCTTTGTGGCTTTGCAATATTATACAGATAAATCGACCGGGCACTTTCTGTTGGCGCTACTGCCCTTTTCTATG
>JABDEQ010000075.1:0-146 GCA_013286985.1 Bacteroidota bacterium
CAGCCAATACGCTGCATTTTATACATCGTTGCCCCGAGAAAATTGATGGCGGTATTGAACTGGGAGAAGGCGTTTACTGGGGTGGAAATTTTGAAACAGTAAACGAGCTGATTGCTAATTATCAATTACAAAGCGATGAGATCAGA
>JABDEQ010000075.1:156-11425 GCA_013286985.1 Bacteroidota bacterium
TTTTTACCGGATACAGCGGATGGACCCCGAGCCAGCTTGATGACGAAATTAAGGAAGACAGTTGGATAGTGGCAAGTAATGTAAATGCAGAAACGATATTCACTTGTAGCGAGGAAAATTTATGGCGCCAGGCTGTAATAGGATTAGGGCAGCGCTATGCACATATTGCTAATTTTCCTGAGAATCCGGCATTGAATTGAGCTCTTATTACTGCTTCCCCATTTCTAATGCAGATTCTTCTACCTTTTTCTTGAGATCTTCTTTGTATTGGATAAGATTTTTAGTGATCTGATCATCCGCTGTCGAAAGTATCTGCGCGGCTAAAATACCGGCATTTTTTGCAGCATTTAAGGCTACGGTAGCAACGGGTATACCATTGGGCATCTGTAAAATAGATAATATAGAATCCCAGCCATCAATAGAGTTGCTTGATTTAACAGGAACACCAATAACCGGCAAATGTGTTAATGATGCCACCATTCCCGGTAAATGGGCGGCACCACCGGCGCCAGCTATAATTACTTTTAGACCGCGGCCAGCAGCTTCGCGGGCATAGCTGAACATACGATCGGGGGTGCGGTGGGCAGATACAACCGTAATTTCGTAGTCAACACCTAGTTCTTTTAAAATATCGGCAGCATCCTGCATAACATTCAAGTCAGACTTGCTGCCCATTATAATTCCTACTTTTGGTTGTTTCTGGCTCATGATGGTGTTAGTTCATGTTTTATAGATGATAGTTTATAACCTTTAGGCCGCTTAACTGATCACTTTTAATGTTTCCTGTACAAATTTGGCTTTTTCTATTGCTTTTTCCCGGTCGGCATCTACAATAGTAACATGTCCCATTTTCCGGAACGGCTTGGTTAGCGCTTTGCCATATAAATGTACATAAACGCCCGGGCATTTTAATACCTTCTCAATGCCTTTATAAATGGCAGGGCCTTCATATCCGGCTTCGCCCAAAACGTTCACCATAATGGCATTGTTTAGACAGCTGGTATCTCCCAAAGGTTGGTTAAATATGGCTCTTAAATGTTGTTCAAACTGCGATACCACATTGCCTTCAATAGTTTGATGACCGCTATTATGCGGGCGCGGGGCCAGTTCGTTCACCAAGATCTTACCATTTTTATCCAAAAACATCTCTACGGCAAGTAATCCCACTATTTTAAGATCTTCGGCAATTTTGATAGCTATTTGTGCGGCCTCCTGATGTATTTCAAAAGGCAGGGTTGACGGTGATATTAAAAATTCAACCAAATTGGCCTGCGGATTAAATTCCATCTCAACCAACGGAAATGTTTTCACCTCACCGCTTTCATTACGTGCTACAATAACCGCTATTTCCTTTTCAAAATCAATCCAACGTTCAATAAGGCTGGGCTCTTTAAAAGCATTTTTAAGGTACGATTCGTCAATTACTTTATATACACCTTTGCCATCATAACCATCACGACGAAGCTTTTGGATGTATGGGAACGGTATGCGGCTTTCTTTTAATTGCTGAGGCGATGATATTACCTGGAATTCGGCTGTTGGAATGTTATTTTCTTTAAAAAATTGCTTTTGCAAGCCTTTATCCTGTATCAGTCTGATGATGCGTGGTTGGGGATATACCAAAACGCCTTCTTTTTCTAGTTGCTCCAGCGCATCAACATTAACCTTTTCAATTTCTATGGTGAGGAGGTCAACCTTTTTGCCGAAATTATAAACGGTTTCGTAATCGCTTAAGGAGCCAATTACAAATTCATCACATAATTTGCGGCAGGGTGCCTCGCGGTCAGGGTCAAGAATTTTAACGGTTACGTTATAATTTATAGCCTGCTGTATCAGCATACGCCCTAACTGGCCGCCGCCTAAAATTCCAAGTTTAAGATCTCCGTAGAATGCTTTCATTTATAAAGATGCAAGTTTAGCCTAAATCTTTCAAAGTACATAAATAAGATAGAACCGAACGCCAGTTATGATAGTGTTTTTGTTAGCCGGTAATAAAAAAAAGCGTGTGTTAACAAAAATATAACGCCGGTCATGAGGTAAACTATTCTTTCCTGTTGTCCTACTTTTAAAAATAGGGCCGTAATAATAAAAAATAGAACGCCCGAAAAGTAAAGGGCGATCCTGAAAGGTTTATTATTCCACAACTCAGCATTTCCCAGAAATAAAACAGGTAACGACATAATAAGCAGAATACAGTTTAGCAGGAAAACACCCGATATAATTTGTTGAACAGCATGGCTGTAATCGCCATTTTTTAGCAAAACGGCATAAAATATACACGTTGCAGCCGTTGAAACAGCAATGGAAATAATAGATGTTGTAAAAAGTGATTTGAGGAGTTTCTTAGTCATGGATTGATAAAACAAACAGCAAAGTTGAGCATTTTGGTTGTAGATAACGCATGCGAAAAGTAAAAATCTGAATTTTTGAGACCCTGATTACATTCTAAATAAATAATTCATCTGGTTGCAACACAAAACGGACTCCAAAACTATAATAAAGAGCTTTTTCATCCGGCAGAAAGCAGATCTATTCTAATGTAAATTTTTTGTTGTAAATGGTTTTCAGTATACCATTCTTCAAATATTTTCAGTTATTTAAAACCATAATCAGTAATGGGAGTTACTAAACTTAAATAAATTAATTGCAACGAAATTGCAACGGGTGTTTTATAATAATAAAAGCTTAAACAATAATAAATTAATTAGAGATGAAAAAAACGGTTTTAATAATAACAACAGCAATGACTATCGGCTTAATATCAAACAGCCTTTTTGCGCAAACTGCCACTAAAGACACAGCAAAGAAAGCTGCAACCACAACTACCGCTGTATCTGCAGATTCAACCAAAGATATAGAAGCAACATTGGCTAATGTTGCTGAAGAAACTACATTGGTAAGTGCAACAAAAGCCGCCAATGTTGACAACGAATTAAAAGGTGCAGGTCCGTTTACTGTACTTGCTCCTAATAATGATGCATTTAATGCTATACCCAAAACAAAATTGGATAGTTTAATGAAAGATCCGACAAAGCTGGCCATTACTTTAAATGCCCACGTTATCAGCGGCAAATATGATAAAGCTGCCCTTATTAAAGCATTAGTAGCCGGTAAAGGCAAAGCAACTTTAAAAACTGTTGATGGGCAGGAGCTCACCTTATCGGTAAAGGATAAAAAACTGGCTATTACCGATGCCCAGGGTACCACGGTAAAAGTAACCTCATTTGATACACCTTGTACAAACGGTATAATTGATGGAGTGGACGGCGTATTGATGTCGAAATAAGTAAATAAACATATTTTATGAGTGGCCCGGTTTTCGTAGAAAGCCGGGTTTTTTGTTGAAATGCTTAATTCATAAATACTGGTTGCAAACAATTAGATGCTTATTGGCTTAATAATTAAAAGCAAACAAAAAATGAGCAATCAGCCTAATGAAAATATTTCAGGATTTGAAAAAGTGAGTAATACCATTACTTCCTATAGCGGTAGCTCGCCTGTTTTTTTGGGAGCGGTTGCGTTAATTTTAATATGGGGAGTGAGCGGGCCGATTTTTGGTTATTCAGACAAATGGCTGTTGATTGTTAATACGGGCACCTCCATTATTACCTTTTTGATGGTGTTTTTGATCCAGAAATCGCAAAATAAAGAGTCGATAGCTGTTCAGCTTAAATTGAATGAGTTGATAGCGGCTAATAACAATGCCAGTAATCGTTTGCTCAACATTCAGGATTTGAGCGAAGAACAGCTTAACACTTTGTATGAACACTATCGTACGCTGGTTGAACTGACACAAAAAGCCAAGTCAAACACTCAAAGTCACTCGGTTGAAGATGCTATTGAATCAACAGAAGAGGCGATGAAAGAGGATTTGTTGAAGAATGATAAAAAGACCGTTTGATTATTTCATGTATTCATCCAAAAAATAAAAGATCCTTTTGCGGATAAATTCAGCATCAAACATAACACCGAAATGTGGTGCACCTGGTACTATAATGAGCTCATTATTAACCCCCGCTTTTTTTAACCGGGCACTTAAATTAACTGATTGATCAGGGTTAACCGATTGATCTTTTTCGCCCTGAATAATTAGAAATGGCGGATCGTTTTTATCAATATAAGTAACCGGGCTCGCTTTTTTTGCCAGGTCAGGCCTATCGGCAACCATTGCTCCTAAAAGCAGAGTGATGGGATTTTTAGGGTCTTTATCATCATTGCCTTTAAGCGTTAACAAATCCGAAGCGCCATAAAAATCCAAAACCAGTTTTATTTTAAAGTCAGGCTTCTTGCCATCAGCATAAAAACCTTTCACCTTATTATTGTTGGATAAAGCTAATAATGAAGACAAATGGCCACCGGCTGAAAAGCCTATCAATGTTATTTTGTTTACATCTAAGCTATATTTAGCTCCATTTTGATATAAATATTCGATAGCCTGGTTACAATCCTGAATCTGGGCTGGAAATGGGGCCGTTGTACTATGCCGATAATCAATAGATGCTATGGCATAACCGCTATCAATAAACGCCTTTATGGTATTGGTCATATAACCCATGTCAGCATATTTATCGTTCAGCATCCAAGCACCGCCATGTACCCATATAATTAAAGGATAGCTTGCTTTTTTTACCGGTGGTAAATAAATATCCAGCAGATGTTTTTTAAGGGTATCATTGGCATAAGGAATGTTTTCAAAGAAAACGGTACCTTGCGGAAATATGTCTTTTTTGGGGTTAGATGACTGGGCATTTGCCTTTTGGCCAAGTATAAACAATAAGGTTAACGGGATTAAAGCCGGAAGATGCTTTTTCATAAAGGATTACAAAGTGGTTTGCCCAAATGTAATCAAATATATTTTTTATGTATTATTAGACCTCCTGGCTTTCAAGTTTACCAAACAATTTTTCGCCTTCAATTTTTTTCTGCAGTTCTAAAATTGCACCGATCAATGACTCGGGGCGTGGCGGACATCCCTGTACATAAACATCAACTGGGATAACACGATCAACTCCCTTAACCACGTGATAACCATGTTGCCAGTAAGGGCCTCCGCAATTGGAGCACGAACCCATGGAAATTACGTATTTCGGTTCGGGCATTTGTTCGTACAGGCGTTTAATACGTTCGGCCATTTTAAAGGTAACGGTTCCGGCAATAATAATCACATCCGCCTGGCGGGCAGACGGACGGGGGAAAACACCATAACGATCCAGATCATATGTAGATGCAAAAGCACCCATAAATTCAATTGCACAACAGGCAATGCCAAAGCTTAATGGCCATAAGGATGATAAACGCGCCCAGTTGAGCAGATCATTCATTTTGGTGATCACTACACCGCCGTTTTCGCTGGTTATATCGTTACTCATTTGCCGGCTTTTTAAAAGTTGGTTTAAACATTGGTTTTTTGGCTGGCGCTGCTTCAGTAGTTTCAACTGTTGCTGTACTTACTACATTTTGTAAAGCACTTTCCTGTATCGCAAATTCCTTTACTTTATAATTTCCCATTTCTGTATTCAACTGGTCATATAAAGATTGCGGAACAACAGTATCGGTAACCGGTATTATGGGATCAGGTTTTATCCAATCCAGATCGCCTTTAACCCAAACATAAACTAATCCAAGTATCAGGATGCCTAAAAAAGCAAACATTTCAGTTAAAGCTAAAGCTCCCCAGCGATTATCAGCATTATTCATTTCATGGCTGCCAAATACAATTGCCCATGGGAAAACAAACACCATCTCCACATCAAATAATAGAAAAACCAGGGCTATAACGTAAAATCGGGAGTTAAACGGAAGCCAGGCCGAGCCGGTTGGTTCTTCGCCGCACTCGTACGAAGACAGCTTTTCGGGATTGGGATTATTGGGTGCTAAAACTTTATTTATAAAAAAAGCAAAGCATACCATTATTATTCCTGTAATTAGGAAGATGAGTATCTTTCCAAATTCTGATATTTGCGAAACCCCGGCCATGACAGCAAATTTAATAAAACAAACAGATTTTGACGCTATAATTATTGGCGGCGGCGCTTGCGGACTAATGTGCGCCGTGCAAGCCGGCTTTTTAGGCAAGCGCACACTGATACTGGAAAAGAATGATAAAGTAGGAGCGAAGATACTAATTAGTGGTGGTGGCCGGTGCAATTATACTAATCTATATGCTGGCCCCCAGCAATTTATATCGCAAAATGAGCATTTTTGCAAGTCGACATTGAGCCAGTGGACGGTTGAGGATACCATTAGCTTTTTTGAAACTTATGGCATTGAAGGCAAAGAAAAGACCTTGGGCCAATTATTCCCGGTAAGTGATAAAGCGAAGAATGTTGTAAATGTGTTTACCGGCTTGTGTGCAGATTTAGATCAGGAAATATGGTGTGATGCAGAGGTGAAAAGTATTGAAAAAGCAGATAATGGTTTCACGGTATTTGTTGAAAAGCATGGGAAGCTGGAAAAATTATCAGTGCCTAAAGTGGTGATTGCCTCCGGCGGCTTACCTATCCCTAAAATGGGTGCTACTGATTTTGGGTTACGAACAGCACGTAGTTTTGGTTTAAAGATTAATGACACCGCGCCTGCATTGGTGCCGCTAACCATTACCGGTAAAGATCAGCCCTGGTATGAGCAACTGTCGGGAAATAGTATTTTTTGCAGGGTATGGAATGATCAAATAAGTTTTGAGGAGAATATTTTGTTTACCCATTGGGGATTAAGCGGCCCGGCTATATTGCAGATTTCGTCCTATTGGCGACCAGGCGAATTTATTTATATTGATTTATTGCCTAATCAAAATATTGCAGACTTGATTCAGGCGGAAAGAGAGGCGAACGGTAAAAAGATGTTGCTGGCTTACTTAGCAGGCCTGTTTACCCGCAAATTTGCAGAAGCACTGAGTGACAAACTTCCTGCCGATAAGAACCTGGCATCATTAAGTAAAGCAGATATTGAAGATATCAGCAATCTGATACATGAATTTAAAGTGAAACCGGCCGGCGATAAGGGCTATGACAAAGCCGAAGTGATGCGCGGAGGCGTATCAACCGATGAATTATCATCCAAAACACTGGAAGTAAAGAAAATAGCAGGACTTTATTACGGTGGAGAATGTGTGGATGTTACCGGCTGGCTTGGCGGCTATAATTTTCAATGGGCATGGGCCAGCGGCTTTGTTATCGCGCAGAATTTGTAATCATTTAGTTCATGGCTGAACTTTCTGCTATGAACCATGAACTATAACCCTTGAACTAAAAAGCTACTGACTATTACGTGCAGCCTGTACTTGTTTAAAGTAGGCTATCAGGCTATCCATATTTTGTAGTGTGTATGCTTTTGCAGCTATTTTGTTAACTACATCGGGTTCATCACCCATAACGTCCGTCATTACATCTGCAAAGTTTTCGTTGGTTATAATTTTCATTTCTCCGGTATTTTCGCCGTAGTAGTAAACCGGTCCCCCATAATAACCGCTTCTGCCGGCGCCTGAACCGCCCAGCGGAACTTCAACACCAGCACCCACACCTACACCGAAACCACGTGTGCCAAAACCTGTTCCGCCGCCAATGCCGATAGAAAATCCTGAACCGCCGCCAGCATAATGTTCTGCGCTATGTTCGCTGTAGGTTGCATATAGTTTAAGGTCTTCATTCACTACAACTTTTACAAAATCAAGCTCATATCGGGGCCAAAATTGATTTTGAGGGGCATGTGTAACCACAAAGCTATCCCGGCCCATCACAAATGATTGTAACGCGCCTGCACTGATCTTAACTTCTTTTGCTGCTTTATCCTGTTTATATTCAATAAAACCTTCATTTTTAACGGGTCCTTTAGAAGATGGATCAATTCGGATAAAGCCGGCCGATATATTTCCTTTGCTATCTGTAAAATGACCTGGCTGCCATTTCTGAGCCTGTGCCGATATGGCGATTAGTACAAAACAAAAAATTAAAAAGGTATACTTATTCATAACTATGCAATAACAGGGATCTATAATTTTTATTGTACAAGATTAGCATTTTTGTTGCTGAAAACTGTTTAATGCAGGCTTAGTTTTGTAAATTCCTGGATACATCCATATCAAATTATATTCTTCTAAAAATTAAAACAAATAAAATCATTAAAATTGAATTCAATATTTAAGCAAAGATGATTGTTGATTTAAGAAGCGATACGGTTACAAAACCTACCCCCGGTATGCTGGAGGCCATGATGAATGCAAAAATTGGCGATGATGTTTTTGGCGAGGATGAAACTGTAAATGCACTGGAAGAAAAAGCAGCTAAATTATTTGGCCTGGAAGCAGGGATATTTTGCCCATCGGGAACCATGACTAACCAGATTGCCATTAAATGTTTTACCCAGCCCCTGGATGAGTTGATAGCCGATCAAACCGCACATATTTACAGATACGAAGGCGGCGGAATAGCCTTTAACTCTGGCGTATCAACGCGTTTATTAAACGGGGAACGCGGTATACTTACTGCGGATATGATAGAGCCGGAAATTAATGCTGAAAATGTTCATTATCCGCATACCAGTTTAGTTGCTCTCGAAAATACAGTTAATAAAGGCGGCGGTGCATGCTATACTATCGAGCAGATAAAACCTATTGCAGACTTATGTAAAGCCAAAGGCTTAAAACTTCACCTGGACGGTGCAAGAATATTTAACGCATTGGTAAAGACAGGTGATAAGGCTGCCGATTATGGTAAATGTTTTGATGGCGTTTCTGTTTGCTTATCAAAAGGATTGGGAGCGCCTGTGGGTTCGGTATTTTTGGCAGATAAACAAACTATAAAATATGCCCGCCGGGTACGCAAAGTTTTTGGCGGTGGTATGCGCCAGGCCGGCTTTTTAGCCGCAGCAGGCATTTATGCACTTGACCATCATGTAGAACGGCTGAAAATTGACCATAGCCATGCCCAAATAATAGCAGATAAGCTTAAGCAATGTAATTGGGTATCCAGCGTTTTGCCTGTAGAAACCAATATCATTTTATTTGATACCGTTGAGCCCGCGGCGATAATTTTAGAAAAATTAGCCGCACACGGAATCAAAGCGCTGCCTACTGATAAACACCGCATCCGTTTCGTATTGCACCTGGATGTTTTTCCTGAGCAGGTTGAGCATGTGGTAAAGGTTTTGGGTAGTCTTTAATATCGAAAAGAGTCTTAAGTCAAAAATAACTGACTTAAGACTCCTGACTACCAACTTAAGACTTTACAGCCCTATCGGCTGATTGGCGTTCTACCATCCAGGCTGGATATTCCCTGGGTAACGCGCTAACCTCATCAATTTTTTTCAGATCATCTGTAGTTAATAATAATTCAGTTGATTTTATATTGGCATTTAATTGATCGACATTTTTGGCGCCTATAATGGTACTGGTGACGCCTTGTTGCTGACGTACCCAAGCCAAGGCTACCTCAGCAATTGATACCCCATGTTGCTGGCCAATTTCTGCTATCACATCAACAATATCATATGTCCGTTCTTTGTTGATAGGAGGGAAATCAAAAGTATCCCGGCGCGAATTGCCGGTGGCCTCTGTATTTCGGGTAAATTTTCCTGAAAGAAAACCGCCCGCCAATGGGCTCCAGGGCATTACTGCCAGGTTTTGATCAGCTGCTAAAGGCAGAATCTCTCTTTCAATATCACGACCAGACAATGAGTAGAAGTATTGAAGGCCCACAAATTTGTTCCATCCGTGTTTTTCTGCAATGCCAATGGCTTTCATCACCATCCATGCCGGCCAATTACAAATAGCAATGTAGCGTACTTTGCCCGTTAACACAATATCATTGAGTGTGCGAACTATTTCTTCAACAGATGTTTTAGGATCAACACCATGCACGTACAGCATATCAATATGATCCAATTGCAAACGTTTTAAGCTATCATCAACCGACTGGAAGATATGATAACGCGAAAGGCCCATATCGTTTACGCCTTCGCCCATACGGCCGCGTACTTTGGTTGCTATTACCAGTTCGTTGCGGTTAACACCAATATCTTTAATGGACTGGCCTAATAGTTTTTCCGATTCGCCAAAAGAATAAACATTTGCCGTATCAATAAAGTTAATGCCGGAGTCAACCACCACCTTCATTAAATCATTAACTTCTTTTTGCTGAATTTTCCCGATAGCTTCCCAATAACCTTTCCCGCCAAAAGTCATAGTCCCAAAGCACAGTTCGGAAACCACCAGGCCGGTGTTTCCTAAAAAATTGTATTTCATAAGTTTTGATGATTTTGTTGAAGTAAAATTGAGCGTTTGCTATTCAAAAAAAGTCAGTGTACCGTCATAAATTAGTATAGCGTTGCCTCTGGGGCTACTATGAAATCAATTAGTAGCGTTACTGTTTCCTTTTCGCTTTTTCCCAAACAGCGCTTTGTTTTGCAGTAAAATACCTGATTATGCCCATTAAAACGGCATAATTCATTACACAAAAATAATAAGGAATAAAGAGAGCCTTTATGCGGATCTGTCTTTTTTCCATTATAAATCCAAGTATAGACAAAACGTAAAATAATATCTGGGCAAAGAAGAATAACTGATAAAAGGTATCCTCAACCAGCAACGCATTTAAAAAGAAAACTAAAATAAGCAGCAACGGAGTAATTGTCCATCGCAAAACCCGGTGGCTGATATATTGAAAGGAAAGAACAGGATATTTAAAGGGATTGAATAAACGTTTCAATCGTAAAATAGACTGGATGCCACCGGCAGCTATCCTGATTTTTCTTTTTAATTCTTCTGATACATTTTCAGATGCTGTTTCAATAGCGTAGGCATCAGGTTCGTAAATAATACGATAGCTTTTTGCAGCAATGAGCATAGAGATCATAAAATCGTCCAAAACGGTGTCTGAAGGGACATCCTGATAAAGTGATTTGCGCACACTGAACAATTCCCCGGCGGCGCCAACTACAGAGTATAATTCAGAATCCCATTTTTTAAGGGCCGATTCATATTTCCAGTAAAAACCTTCGCCTGCGGAACTGGCATCGGCGTTCTCATCAATCTGCACTCTTTTTTCACCGGCAACAGCACCAACTGTATCATCAGCATAATGCCTGCAGATGTTGATTAGTGCATCTTTATTAAGAAAAGTGTTAGCATCTGTAAACACAACAATTTCGGTATCAACAAACTTCATAGCACGATGTACCGCGGCAATTTTGCCTGCACGTTCAGGTTGATGAAGTAATCGAATCTGGTTATACCGGCCAATAATGTCCGGTGTTTTATCGGTGGATCCATCTGTGA
>JABDEQ010000076.1 GCA_013286985.1 Bacteroidota bacterium
CTGGATTATCCAAAAATAATGCAATCAGCGATGTTTTATAACCAGCATTATTCGCACTATCTACCAAATCTTTGAAACTCTCGTCATTGAAAACTGTTTCAAGTACGATGTTTTTGCCGGAATTTAATGCGTTAAAAAACAATTCTTTTGTTCTGCCTTTATAAACATCTGTCATTAAAATCTCAAAATCAGCAAGTTCATTTAAGCGGGTGCGGATAAAGCTTGATTTTCCGGCTGCATTACAGCCTGCCACAAACACCAATTCGGGTGCTTTTATCATTATTATAATTCTTTGAGGAAAGTGTCTTTTATTTGAAGAGCAGACCCTTTTTCATCTACAATCACTTCAAAAGTAACAAGGAATTTTTCTCCTGTTGGTAATTCTTTACGCCAATATTCACCGTCTTCTTTAAAATGTGCATAAAAAGGGTTTCCAAGTTCAAAAGCCTTTTCTCTGCCTAATTCGTGTAAATTGTCAATATTCTTTAAAAGTATATCTACTACTGTATTCCTTCTCATTGCAAAATTTACTTCACTCAAATTTACACACATAAGTACCAAAAACCAAACCACTGAAAAACATTATGACGAGCAAGTACCGACTTCAATTAATTGATTCTAAAAATCAGCGTATCTTTTTAAATTAAAATATTCAAATTGCGTTAAATTAAAACTCGCGCCAAGAATAACTTAACCTGATGATCAGAAAACAATATTTTAATATAGCCGGAGCCAAAGGCCGCGGTATGCTGATGGATCTTACCTTTCACGATGCCCATAAAAAAGCACCGCTGGTAATTTTTGCGCATGGCTTTAAAGGGTTTAAAGACTGGGGCTCGCATAACCTGGTGGCCAATTACTTTGCCGAACACGGTTTCAGATTTTTAAAATTCAATTTTTCACATAACGGTACCACTGCGGATCATCCGGTTGATTTTACTGACCTGATAGCTTTTGCCGACAATACCTTTACGATTGAACTGGACGATCTGGATGTGGTTATTGATTTTGCCTGCGGTGGATCGGCCATGCCAGCAGCTCCATGGGTTTATCTGATAGGGCATAGTATGGGCGGCGGACTCAGCATTATTAAAACTGCCGAAGATAAAAGGGTTAAGAAATTGGTATCGATGGCCGCAATTTCAAATTTCCGTAATTTATGGGAGAGAGACATTGAAGCACAATGGCGCTTGCAGGGCATCACTTATATTATTAATAAACGTACCGGCCAGAAACTGCCCTTAAAAATATCTTTGCTGGATGATCTGGATAAACACCCCGTACGATTAAATATCATAGCCAAAGCCGAACAGGTAGAACAGCCCTGGCTCATTATTCACGGCGATGCCGACCCAACAGTGCCTTTAGCCAGTGCAGAAGAGCTAAAAGCCGCCCAACCCCAAGCCGAACTTTTAGTAGTCCACGGTGCCGATCATACCTTTGGCTCCAGCCACCCCTATTTAAATGAAGAGTTACCCCCGTTTTTACTGGAATTTTGCAACCAGGCGATAGCTTTTTTTAAAAAACGATAAGTACGTAAGTTCAACTTGAAGTTTTAATGCCTGCTTCAAATTGTAATTGCAGGGTAAATAAAGTAATAACTATTTTGTTGGCGCGTAACAATGCGGCGCTATTGCTTTCAAAACAATTCTTATTAATATTATAGTAGTATATGAATTTAGTTGGGTCGATCAAAAAGGGTAAAAAATTTCAAAATCCAATTCCAACCGATGAGGCCGGTTTTGGTAAACTAATCCCTATTTTAAAAGAATACCTTAATAATAAAGCCGAAAATACCCCCGCCAAACAACTCGGTCCTTTTAAAACCGATACATCAATCTATAAAACACTACCGACAAACGGCTTAAGGATAACACTTGTGGGGCATTCCAGCCTGCTGATAGAAATTGACGGCAAGCGCATACTAACCGACCCCGTTTGGAGCGACAGGGTGTCATTTTCGAAATATTTTGGCCCCAAGAGATTTTTTCAACCACCATTAGCGCTGGATGAACTGCCTCCTTTAGACGCCATCATCCAGTCGCACGATCATTACGACCATCTGGATAAGGCTACGATAAAATATTTCGCCGATAAAAATATTCCTTTCTACTGCTCATTGGGCGTAGGTCAACACCTGGAGAACTGGGGCGTATCCAAAAATTTCATCAATGAGATGGATTGGGGCGATAGCGTAATGATTGGTTCGGATATCACCGTAACGGCTACCCCATCGCGGCATTTTAGTGGCAGGGGCGTTACCGGGCGCAATGAAACGCTATGGTCATCTTTTGTGATAAAGGGCCCCGTTCACAATATATTTTTTGGTGCAGACAGCGGATGGTTTCCGGGCTTTAGCGACATCGGTGAAGCATTTGGCCCGTTTGATTTAACCATGCTTGAAATAGGTGCTTATGGTAAATACTGGGCCGATATTCATATGGGACCCGATCACGCCTCCAATGCGCATCTGGCACTAAAGGGCAAAATAATGATGCCTATACACTGGGGCACTTTTAACCTTGCTCCTCATGCCTGGTACGAACCTATTGAGCGCCTGCTGGATTATGCCAAAACAAAGCACATTAAACTATTTATACCCGAACCGGGTAAACCAACAGAAGTAAAAGAATACAATTCGGGATGGTGGGAAAAGTATTTATAACATTGGGTTAAGCGTTTATTACTCCACGCTTACTGTCAAACCTTCCTGCTGAAGTATTTTGCGGTAAATTTCAACTTCGGTAAATGAGCCTTCCAATATGGCGCATTTGCCTTCGTTGTGTACCTTCCATGCTATTTTTTCGGCCTGGGCTTCAGAATAATCCAGATACTTCATCATGCAAAAAATTACATGCTCAAAAGAATTGACATCATCATTCCACAATATTAAACGGTGCAGTTCTTTTAATCCTGCAAGTATCTCCTCAAGCGTTAATGTTTCTTCCTGTATTTCGGTTGACATATATAGCTACAAATTTACTCAAAAAGAATAATAAAAAAGCCAAAATCGTGTTGAATAAGCTGCGTTGATTTGCCCTTCATTATTCAATTAACCGGCAGGCTTAATTTCGGTTAAGCAGGTTATTTGTTTAAAAGATGTTACAATCGCGTTTAAAATGCTGCTATTGAGCAGCACAATAAAAATTACTTTAAATTTGCCTCATGAAATTATCAGGCCCCAGTTTTTTCATCGCTGTTAGTTTACAGCTCGGTGCAATAAGCTTTTGCACCGCACAATCAAACAAAAACGTTATCGGAACCTTGCAGGCGCCACCGGCAAAAATTGTCATTGATGGCGATATCAAAGAATGGGGCGACAGCTTACGTTATTATAATACCGAAAAAAAGATCAACTACGCTATCGCCAACACAAAGGATACACTTTACCTGGCGATAAGGGTTAATGACCGCTCGGAGCAAATACGTATTTTAAGGGCCGGTATTACTTTTACCATCGACCCAAAGGGTAAGAAAAAAGAAACCTACAGCATCACCTTTCCACTTAACGTAAACGGAAGTGTATCGCTGCCTCCGCTTAAAAAGGACGATGTGCCAACAGATGTTACCCAGGAAGATCGCGACGAACTGATGCGCGAGCGTTTAACCAATTTGCGCGGTATTAAAGTAGTTGGGTTTAAAGATATTGAAACCGACATGATCACTACTTCAAATACCTATGGCTTTCAAACTGCGGTAAAGTACGATGATAATGACTACCTTATTTGTGAGGCGGCCATCCCGATGAGCTTTTTTCATGCCGACGGTTCGGATAAAAACGAATGGGCCTTTAATTTCCGGATAAACGGATTGCAGAAAAAGCCAAACACCGGAAATAGCGAACCCGGTTCAGAAAGCCAGGGCGGCGGAACAGGTGGCCGTGGTGGTGGTATGGGCGGCGGCGGTCGTGGTGGGCATGGCGGCGGTCATGGCAACCATAACAGCGAAGCTTTGGGTGCCGATGCACCAAGCGAGCTTTATAAATCAGAAGATTTTTGGGAGAAATTCTATCTCGCTAAATAAATCAGCATTTCAATATAAACAATGAGGCCTGCTAAAAGATGATTTTAGCAGGCCTTTTTATAAGTGGAATTGTGGTGATTATGATTTTTTTGCAAGCACCAGCACCACTTTGTTAAAATCGGATGATGCATTGATAATTTTCCTGAATTGATCGAACTGATTAAGTGGAAAAGAAGGTTTGCGGTATTCTTCCATAATATGGATCGATAATACATTTCCCTTAATTTCGTAGTTCGAGACAAAGCCCATGGTTAGTTCGCCATTGTCTTTATAAGTTTGATCAATCTTTAAATCATTGGGGTTAGTGACCGTGTATCCATCCGGAATAACAAAATCAATCTTTCTTTCCTCTACATGCGCAAAGCCCATATCTATCGGGTACTGTCGTTGTTTTTCCTGATACATTTGTGTTTGCGGGCCTATGGCTAAGCCAATTTTTACCAATAGCTTATCACCGGCACGCTCAATTAATGCATCTGATTTTGTTTTAATATGTAGAATTATTGGCAGATTGGTATTGGCATCCTCAAACTCTTTATTCAAAACTTCCGATGAAAGAATATGATCCGTACTGGCAACAGATTTAGCCATTTGTTTAATGAATGTGTTCTTTTGCTCATCATTGGCAAAGTTAAATTCATCTCTCATACTTATAGCCGTGTAACCGCAAAAGCTTCGGCGCGCATCTATCGTTAAAGAATCGAGGTTTTTATTCATCTCTATCTTTGAATCAATATTATCAACTGTTTTGGTATAATCTTCCAGTTCAACAGGTTTTACTTCTGCTATGGCCGATGTAATACTGCCAACAGACAGGGTTTTACAAAACAAGCCATTGGTAGCACCCCACGAAGGTAAAATCCATGGATAACGATAGTCTGGCCGGGTTGGCGTCATAAATTTGTTTTCGGTCGGGAAATAAAACAGCGGGTAATCGCAGTTATTCCAGTTTTCAAAAGTTCCGTCAACTAAATATTTGCTTTTGTTGCCTGTTAAAACAAACTGGTATTTTACCCCTAAATTTTGGTAAATGGCCGAATACAATCGTACGATGCCCATAGTGCCCGCTATTTTCTTTTTTAAAATGCTCTCCACTCTATTGGCATCATCATCCCTTTCATCCTCTTCGTACGAATAATTTTTCTTTACGTAGTTTTCAACGGCAATAATTTTAGGCTCTTCGCCATCAATTTTATCCCAGGCATTATCCTTAACCAGATCGCCAACTTTACTGTATTCTCTGTCGGTATAGTACGTGTATGCTTTATAGATTCTTTTTGCCAACTCATTCCAGGTAAAAAGGCGCTCGCCTTTGCGGGTATCATCGTTATATGAAAGCTTAAATTCTATTCGTTTTAGGTTAACCTGGTAAAAAGCATATTTCTCATCATCAGCCGCCTCCATTCCTTTTACTGCACATTGTGTTATTCTTTTTTTATCAATTACCGTGTCTGTGGGCGTCAAAGTAAAGTTGTACGGTTTAATTTGAAACGTTAACCTGGCAGGGGTAATAATTTTAAAGTCGGTTTGCAATATCGGCACGGCTTCCTGCATCTCTTCACGCCCAAAAAAGGATGTTGATCTTTTAAAAGTATACAGGTATTCAATTTCGCAGCCCTTTTCCAGACCATCAAGCGCAAATATTTTGTAAATATTGCCGTTTTGCTCTTTCAGATCCTTAATGTTGTTTTTATCAAGCTCAATAATTTTACCATTAGGTAAAATAGTACGGGCCTTTACATCTACCACATTTGATGTTTCGCTAAAGCCCAGGTATATTTTGTTAAAATTTTCAATACCCCGGTCATCATTAACATGAATAATACGGTGCAGCGTATAGTACTCCACAAGCTCGTCTCTTCCCTCATCGGTAAATTCAATTCTTCTGTTATCGTACAAAATAACGGCGTTTTCTTTACTGAATTTGCTATCAATGGTATGAATAACAGGCTTATCGGCCCATGTTTCTCTTTCAATCTTTTGGCTATACAGCTGTTGAAATGATAATAAACCCATTACCAGGGAAAGAATTTGTTTTTTCATGTTTCTTTTAAATTTTTGTGAGGCTTAGCGTTTCTTTATATAATGGCAGCAGGTTTTCGAGTACTTTGTTCCATTGCTCAAACTGATCGTTGGTTAACATCAGGTTTTCGTTGTCAAATACCTGGGTAAGTATTACATAATTACCTTTTTGTTGGTACTGTAAATCAAATCCCCATACTTTATTGTGAAAGTTTTTACTTTTAGGCAGATAGGAGACCTTATAACCATCGGGTATTTTTAGCATGGCAACGTATTTTTTTACAGACTTGAAGCTATATTCAATAGGAACTTTCCGTTTAGGATAATCTATCTGTTCGTCGTCATAAAGTTTAAACAGGTTAAGGTTTAAGTAATAATCGCTACCCAATTTTTTAGCATAATCGGGCAGGTTAAAATCGGCGTACAGGGTAATTTCATTGGTTGTAGGCTTCCTGTCTACCCGGAAGGTATCCAGTTGAAATTTGTTTGATCCGCGCTCAAACTCATTTTTCATATCTTCCTTCATGTCCTTATCGCGCCAGTACATTAACTTGATATACATTTCTGACGAAAAATAACCGTTAAGCGATTGTTTGATTTGTCCCTTTATGCCGTTTGGCGTTAACTGAAGCCAGGTAGTATCGGTAAGCGTATTTTTATCTTTTTCAATGGCCAGTACTTTTACAATCTTGTATTCCTTTTCGCTGATGGCTATCATGGCTTCCTTATCCTGTATAGCGGTTGAGGGCATCCCAAAAACACAAGTGGGATCCGTTCCATCTAAAAAAACAAACTTATCGTTCAGTTTTATAGCGCATATCATGTGGTTGCTTACCAGCGGCAACGGTGTTTCGCTAAACTTGTATGGCAAATCGCGTGTGCCTATCCATGTAAAATAGGCCGTTACGCCGGCGGTGTTTAGCATTTGGGTTAAAATGCTGGCCATATCCTTACAATCGCCAAAGCGCCTGTTGCAAACCAAGCCTGCTTCGCGGGGCACAAAGCCGCCCATACCATCCTCAAAAGCAACATATTTAATGCTGTGCTGCACCCACGAATAAATGGCGCGGGCCTTGCTCTCAGGTGTGGTAAGTTTACCTGTTAATGAGTCAACCACATGCTTCAACTCCGGACTAACCGTGTTATTTACCGCTTTAATATAGCTGTAATTGAGGTGATACAAATCATCGGCATTTGATAAATAAGGGACAACATTCCCTTTATTGTCTTTATAGTTTTCGATATAAAAAACAATGTGCGGCGAGTACCAGGCAAAGCCAGGCGCATCAGGATAACGTTTATTGGCAATACAGTTTTTATATTGAAACGTGTAAATATTATTGTGGTGTTTACTCTCAACACTTACGGTAATCTGGCTGGTATCCAGGCCCACTAATTGATACTTCAGCGAAATGTCTTTTGATACATTAATTTTCAGTTCGCTGTTGGCTACAGGGATATAACTTTTAAAATAATACGGCGATAACAGATGAGGGTCTTTATTTAAATAGGATATCTGCAGGTTGCCGATTGATCCCGGTTCAACCGCCGGGAAATTGAAGGTAGTTTCTTTTACATCGTCATAAAAAACAAAATCTTCTTTATCGGTACTTGTTTTAAATTCACTTACCTTCAATTTTTTATCATCAGGGGTACGTGTATAAGCTTCGTAATTAACCAGCTGCTGAAAATCGCTGTGCGAAAAACCGTACTCACCCATGTAGGCTGTTGCACTGCCCAGCAAATATTCTATTTGCTGAAGCTCGTTACTTTCCACATAAGGCTTGCCGTCTTTCAGGTTGATGTTATATTCCAGTGTGCGGTTGAGCAATACGGCCTTTTCATCAGGAAATTGTTTGCGCAGGGCATCGAACGTTTGCGCGTTTAAACTTTTTGATTGCAAAAAAAGGCAAACAAGCGCTGACGAAAGCAGCAAATAAGATTTATTTTTCATTTTTTACAGCCATTAATTTTCCATAATAATACCACAGTGTTTTGATGAGCTTTCCATTTTCATCAAAATATTTTGCAGGGCCATTATTAATGCCATTTACAAAAGTTACCTCCTTTTTCAATTTCCCATTTTTATAATATTCCCTGCCAATACCAGTTGCATTATCCGTTTTATAGTTATAATCAAGCTGTAGTTTTCCGTCTTCAGCATAGTTCTGATATAAGCCTTCGCTAATACCATAAGCCATATTATCAACAGAGCGCAGCTGACCATTAGCATAATATATTTTGGTTGTGCCATTTTTTACACCATCGCTGTAACTGCTCTCCCTGGATAGCTTTCCGTTTTGAAAATACGATTTAACCGTTCCATTGCCTCCGGTAATTGAAATAGCCGGTACCAGCTTACCATCAGCACCCAAATAAGTAAATGATGCCGGGTTATCATCCTCAAAAAGTATCTGATAAGCAAAAGCACCATCGGGGTCATATTTTTTTTCGGGGCCTTCCAGTTGGTCATCTTTATACACCTCCGTATAATCTTTGCTGGTATTCGTCTCGTAAACAGTTTTTTCACCATTCAGCATATCATTTACATAGGGTGTTGCTGAGTATAATGTGCCGTCTTCGTTATAAAGCTTCCATATGCCTGTTTTATTGCCATGCAAATAATTCCCTTCGGTATATTTTACCCCTCCATAATAATAACTTATATAAGAACTATCTAATACGCCTTTTTTATAAAAGAAACTATTTTCAACACTGCCGTCAAAATAGAAGGTTTTATATGGGCCGTCCAAATCGCCGTTTACATAGTTACCCTGCGCCATTATTTTACCGTTTGGATAGCGTAACGTGTATTTGCCCGAAGCTTTGGGAAAAGTATCAACTTCCATCACTTTACCAGTGGTGTCAAACTGGGTTAATTTTTCAAGCCAGCCCAGGTAATATTTTTCTTCCAAGGTTTTTTTACCGTTCTGCAAAAAGCTTTCTTTATAACCACTTAAATCTCCATCCTGATAGTATGATTTGTTATTTATATTACCCAATTCATCATAACTGATCCATTGCCCCTGGTATTGGCCATCTTTAATCCACCCCTCCGTTTGTATTTGCCCGTTAGTAAAATAAGCGGTATAATAACCGTCTTCCTTGTCATCGGTCATGTTCACTTCTGATTTCTTTTTACCATTCAGGTAATAAGTAACCATATTGCCATTGCGATTATTGTTTTTAAACTGACTGATCTGGCTAATTTTACCTGATGGGTAAAACGAGGTATCGGGGCCGCTTAAGGCACCTTTTTTATCATAACTAACGTGCGCTTTTTTTATTCCATCAGCAGAATAGGTAATTATATTGCCTGCTTTATCGGCATCCGTTACCGAGCTTACTTCAGCGCCCGTAGCATTAAAGAATTTTGCTGATTTAATAATACCATTATCATAAGTGTATTTTGCATAAACCTTACCATCCTTGCGGTAATAATCGGCTTCGCCAATTATTTTATCTTTTTTCATAGTGTATGCCGCCGAAAGCTGGCCATTGTCATAATATTCCTGGTGAAGCCCATTTTCAACGCTATTGATATAGTTGCGTATTTCTTTGCTCTTACCATTGTCATAATAATATTTCCATTCCCCGTCGCTATAATCTTTAGCTGTATTTCCCTCAACAATCAAATTACCATTTTCGGCATACTTTTTATACGGGCCTTCTTCTTTCCCGTTTACATATGGCTGCAATTGTCTTAATTGCCCGCTTTTATAAAACTCTTTGTATTCGCCGGTAAGTACGCCATCTATATAATTATCAGTAACTTCCGGGTTCCCATTGGAATAATAGCTGTGTTGTTCGCCATTCTTTTTGTCAAGCTTATAGTTAGATATACCTTTTCTGTTTCCGCCATAATAATAGGTAATTACCTGCCCGTCAAGCTTGCCTGCATTGTAATTCTCATTAGATGAAAGGTTGCCATTTATATAATAATATTGCTGCGTACCCTGAAGTTTACCATTCTCATAATGTTCTTTCGCCTTTAAATTACCCGAACGGAAATAATATACCCAATCGCCCTCTTGCTGGCCGGTTGGGCTGTATTTGCCAAACGCCTTAAGGTTGCCCCCAGGGTAAAGCGAAGTCCACGGGCCTGTTACTATTTTACCGTTGTTGCTCAGCGTGCCTTTTCCTATTAGCTTACCATCATCAAAATAATACCGTTCGGTAATTTCATCGCGTTTTTTGGCCTGTAGTTCCCTGGTGGCGCGTATCAGGTTAAAATAATTGCCGGCTTCTGTCTCAAAATTCCCCAGCGCCTTTTTATTGCTTTTAACATAACTTTTAACGATAGGCAGGTTTACGCCAGAAAAATCATGAAAAACAAACAGCTCAAATTCTTTCTGGTTATACACCTGCTTATAATAAGGCAAATAATACTGTATGTAAAAATCAGTATTGCTATCACTATAGTCCAGCTTTTCAAATACTACCTGCATTTGCCGGCTTATTGGATCATCTAATGATATGATGGATTTATAATCCCTGTCGAGCGCAATTTTTGAAATCAAAATATCTTCCATCTGCTGGTAATTGGCATCAGGCTGCCCGGTACGCTTATTCTTTAACTCTGCAATCTCATCAGCATTATTTGCAATTTCGCTCAAAAGTTTAATCGCCTTTCCGGCGTATTTTCCGTCGGGCAACATCAACAGGTAGCCCATAAAACATAAAAATGAGGGAACAATTTTACCCTGATTTAAAGCTGTAATCCCCAATTGATAATGCGCGCTATACATATAGGGGTTAATAAGCAAGGCTTGTTGAAATTGCAATTCTGCATCCTTAAGTCGTTTTAAACTCTGTAGCGCAACGCCTTTATTAAAATATAACAAAGCATAAGCGGGGTATTTTGCAATAGCGGTATCAAATACTTTTAAGGCTTCGTCATGCTGGCCCAAATCATTCAGCACATTGCCTAAAACGTTATATAAATCGGGCTCGTTTTCTCTTTGTTCTTTAAGCGCCAGGCCCTCACGGCAGTACTTTGCCGCCTGTGTATATTGGCTATCGGCCTCGCAAGCTCTGGCCTTTGCGTAAAGCGACGATACATAATTGGTATCACTGCGGCTTATTTTGTTATATAAGAGGAGCTCCTTTTTGTACTGTCCGGAGTCGTGAAGTGCAGTTCCCTGTTTGATAATGTCGCCGGAGTCTATTAATTCTATTTTTTGTGCATAAGAAATCTTCACCGACATCAAAAGCGCCAGTAAAAACAGGATAGGATATTTCATTATAATAAGGCAAAGTTTTAGTTACGGGTGAAAATAATATTTTTTTGTGACGAAGGAAGAAATAATTGTGGCATAATTTAAGTCTGTTTTCTTACGAAAAACGAGTC
>JABDEQ010000077.1 GCA_013286985.1 Bacteroidota bacterium
GTTGATTTTTCCTTGCTCGTACAACTGCATAATAAGCACTGCGGTAAACGTTTTAGTTACCGAAAATATCTGAAATCTGCTTTTATCCGAAAATGGGATATTATAGTGCCGGTTTGCTAAACCTGTATACCTTATATAATTTATTTTACCATTTTGGGCTATTAAAACAGCGCCATTAAAATTTCTTTTTTTAACACAAGAGTCTACTACCTTGTCGACCATAGTTGCCTGACCGCTTGCAACATTTACGGCAAACAAAATAAATAAAATGGGAAAGAATAACTTCATGACGGGAAATTACATATTAAATGTCAACAGCAGAAAAGATGGAATTAAAATCAGTTGCTGTACCAGCTAAGTCTACGCTTAATTTTTACTGAGCCGCTGCAAGAAATTGATTCGTGCTGTTGGCACGCTGTTTAGATAAATAGCATCGCACATGGGTTCAACAGAGCCATAGTAATCCAGGCCGGAGAATTTTGCAGCTAATGCTACATCCCTGAGTTGCACCAATAGTTTTTGAGCTGCTTTAAATTAAGTTAAAAAGTGCTCTTTTTCTCAATCTCGGGCAAGGTCATGTCTATTCTACGGGCCAGCTCTGGCAAATTAATGGTTGGCACAGCCGGAAACAAGTGATGTTCCAAATGATAAAACATACTGAAGGTGATTTTATTTTTCCAGCTGTCTCTTTGGGTTCGCGCAAACTCCGGACTTTCCTGTGTGTCATGATGAACTGTCCATACAGCAAAAAAACGCCATCATAAATTCCCCTAAAATCATAACTGCAATATGATACATCAGGAAATGTATCTGAAAATAGAAAACAACGGATGCAAAAACCAATATTGATAGTACTTCTAAAATAACATTCCGCTTATAATCCTTATTACCCAATTGCAGCGTGATTTTGTGTATCAGGTACATATGTACAGGGCCATATAATATGGCGCCATACCAGGTCATTCCGGCAGACTTCCCTTCATAATCGTCTTCTGTTAAACAGTATTTGTGGTGTCTGATATGATTAAATTTAACAGCATGTATTGAAACCATCATTAACACACTATTGATATAAAGTGACAACCAAGTCAAAAATTTATTTGTGCCGAGAGAATTATGAAACCCATTGTGTACCTGCCGTAGCCCGGTCAAAAAGAAAAACGCCGAAAACGGTAATGCAAAAAGATAATATCCAAAATAAGCAAGTGTGATAGAAATAAGAAACCAGGGAATGGTTAAATTATTTTCGATCAGCATCGCTCTTATAGAAAGATTTTTTAAATCTCTCCATTGTACTTTCTTAAGTATTTCTTGATGAGTCATAAAACCTGGATAAGTTAAGCATTAAATATTGCGCAATATTACTACAACGATGTGATAAAATTATCACATCGTTTCTCATTGTTTTATCACTTCCGCTCCAATCAAATTTCCGTACTTGCTGCTTTAAATAGTTACCACCAGCCGCTGCCCGTTAGTTACTTCCAGATCCCAAAGTTCCGCTATGTCTTCTAATTTTACGGTGATGGTTTCTACCTTAAGCTTACCAGTTGCTGCGAGCTGAAACATTTCGGGCAATATCTCGCTAAAAAGCAGACCAACCTGCGCTTTTGACCAGGCGCCCAAACCCGAACCGGTTAACTGCAGATCAACGCTTCTTAAATTTGCTGCCGATAATTGGATCATATCACCACTCATACTACCAACCGATACATACCTGATTTTGTTGGTAAACGAGCCATCGCCTTTTACACAGGCCAAAATCATTTCGGCGGTATGTCCCCACAGGTAATCAATAATAATATCAATAGGTGTTACAGCGTGAATTGCTGCCAATTGCGCTTTAAAGTTTTCATCATCCTGCGCAATAGAAATTAATTCATCGGCACCCAACAACAATAGCTCATTGAGCGAAGTTTGGTTCCGTCCGGTTACAATAGTTTTTTTTGCACCGTAGTGTTTGGCAATCTGCACGGCTACACGCCCGGTAAAACCGGTTGCACCGTTAATCAGCACCACCTCGCCGGGTTGAATATCCGCTTTAAATTTTAAACCCATAGCGGCCCCTATTACGGCATTCGGCAATGCCGCCGCACTGGCATCGTCCAAACCATCAGGCAGTTTTACTATCCGGCTTTTATATATGGTTGCTTTTTCGGCCAGCGTGCCGCTTACGCCCATGCCATATACACGTTTGCCGTCGGCCAGCAAACAAACACCATCGCCACCTATTATGCGGCCGCTTGCCGCCGGTGCATCGCTCGAATAATGCTTGCCCGCCGCACGACCCTTATCAAAATGTTTAATGGCCACGGCTTTTACGGTAACCAATATTTCGTCATCGCTTTCAGCGATTGGTTCGGGGAAATCTACATATTGAGGTAATTCGCCTTTCTGATATATTACTGCTTCTTTCATTTTTTCTTTTTTTGTTGATACAAAAGTAGATGAGGCAGTAGCGGCACAACGATAACATATGTTATCAAGTTTAGAAATGCAATTTGCCCCTGGCGAGTTTGCTTTTAATACGGCTAAGATGTACCGTACTTACACCCAGGTAAGAAGCAATATAGTGTTGAGGCACCCGTTGTATAATATGCGGCCTGTCGGCTAGCAGATTTTGATAGCGCTGTTCGGGCGTGTCGCGGATAAATGAAACAAATTCATTCATGTAATGTAGTTGCCGCTGGGCCGATAACTGCAAAACCATTTGCGCAAAGTTGGACTCGTGACTCAACTCATCCATCAATTGAATTACATATTGTTTTGGCAGTAAATAAATAACCGATGGCTCAATGGTTTCGATAGTAAACAAACTGGGGATATTGTTAACGAAACTATCAAAAGAACTAAGACCCTCATTTTCGAAGAAAAACTGTACCGTTTTATCGTCGCCGTTGTTATTGAAGAAAAGTCTGACACAGCCTTTTTCAATAAAAATATATTGTTGTGATATTTTTCCCTCTTCCAGCAAAATTGTCTTCGCCGGAATTTCCATGCGTTGCTGAAACGGCAGGTATCTGTCCCAGTAGGCATTTAGTAACGGAAATTTTTTTCGGAAATGAAAAATCATAAATTATAAAATTATTTAAACAACCTCCAGCCGCTGCGTTTCAATCGCCATCGCTTTTTCTTTCATTTTTTCTTTATGCAGATAACGCCAGTGCAGCATACCGATCAGCAATGCAGCAATGCCTTCAAATAATAAGGTGTCCTGCGTGCCAACCCATTTGGAAACCGCACCAACCAGCAATCCACCCAATGGCTGCATGCCAAAAAAGGCCATGGCGTAATAGCTGATCACCCGGCCGCGCATATCCGGCGAAACGGTAGTTTGAATCAGGGTATTGCTCACCGTAATTTGCGACATCATACCAAAACCAGCAATAGTCACAAAAGCCAGCGCCAGCGGATAACTGTGCTCGTGTGAAAATAAGATCAATCCCACGCCAAACACCAGCGTATTTATAAAAAGTATTTGCTTTAAATTGGTTCCTGCTTTAACCGATGCCAGGAATATGGCTCCTGAAAATGCACCCAGACCAATAAAACTATCAATTACCCCAAAGGTGGAGGCCGTTCCTTTAAAAACATCTTTTGCGTAATACGGAATCAGCGTGCTGAACGGCAAAACCATCAGACTGATCAGCGCCAGCATCACCAAAACAAAAGCAATTGATGGTGTTCTTTTAATGTAGGCCATCCCCTCTTTCAATTCGCCCAATACATTTTTGGTATGTTCTTTTTTAATATAGGCCGGTAGCTTCATCATCAGTAGCGATGCTATAACGGCAACAAAGCTCAAAGCGTTTAACAAAAAGCACATGCCATCACCAAAAGCTTCCAGCACTATGCCGGCCAGCGCCGGACCAACAATACGTGAAAGATTTACCATAGACGAGTTTAGCGCCAACGCATTGGGTAAATCGTTTTTATCTTCCACCATTTCGTAAACCAACGATTGCCTTGCCGGTACATCAAACGCATTAATAATACCCAGCACCACGCTTAAACTGATAATTTCCCAAACGGCATAATGCTTTAGTAAAATTAAAATAGCCAGTAGCAGTGCCTGTATCAATGATGCTATTTGTGTAGTTAACAAAACCTTGTAGCGGTTATACCTATCAGAAACCACACCGCCTATCAGCGAAAATAAAAATGATGGAAAAAGACTGGCGAAAAGGGTTACGCCCAATAAAAAGGTAGAATGTGTTAAAGTGTAAATCACCCAGCTTACCGCCGTCTTTTGCATCCAGGTACCAATCAATGAAACCGACTGGCCCGTAAAATATAAACGGTAGTTTCTGCTGCTAAATGCTCTGAATGTTCTTATTTCGTGTGTTTTGTTTGCGTCCATTTAAATCCCTTCGTCTAAAAACCCCTGTTTATTTTAAATCAATTATTTTGTTTAGCGGTGCAATCACCTGCTTTAACAGCTGCTCTTCTTCGGGCGTGCAAGCCTCTTTGATGGCATTCAGCAGCCATTCGTCCCGTTCGTGAAAAAACTGCAGCAAAATTTCCTGTCCTTTTTCCGAGAGTGAAATATTAACTTTCCTTTTATCTGTTTCGGATGGGATACGGTTGATATAACCCATTTCCTGCAGGTTATTTAATACTTGCGACATGGATTGATTAGTGATCATTTCCATTGCCGCAAGCTCACTTGGCAACAGCGCGCCGTGCTGATGCAGCAATGCCAGGGTTGACCGTTCGGTCAATGACAGCTGTTCGCCGGTAGGCGAGTGCTTCCGCAGCTTTTTGATCAGCCTCACAATAACCGTCCGAAATTCTGAGGCAAATTCAAGTTCCTTATTGTTGTCCATTTTATTTGTAAGGCAAACTAATAAGTTTACCTTACAAATATAGGGTTGGATTAATTTGCTATCAATAGTCAATTATCATTTAAGCGTCATTGTTAATATAACATAGCGATGGGTTTAAAACCCATCGCTATGTTGCATGCTGTTAAATATTTTTTTTATCTTGATACCAATTGTATAATATCTGTAGTAATTTCGTTATTGGATATTATTATTGTGAGCCGAAATATGAATTCAACCGATAACTATTCGCTCTTAATTGATAAGATCAACATCTTTATCCGCAAATATTATTTCAATAATTTTTTGCGGGGGCTTATCTTTTTGGGCGCCGGCTTATTTTCGGCCTATGTAGTGGTTACCGTTAGCGAGTATTTTGGCAATTTCAACACGCTGTTCCGCACACTCCTCTTTTATCTTTTTATTTTTTTAAACCTGGGGCTTATTACCTGGTTAATTATACCATCGCTATTGGCCTGGCTCAAGCTGGGCAAATCATTAACGCACGATCAGGCTGCCGAAATTATTGGTAAACATTTTAATGATGTTAACGATAAACTGCTCAATACCCTCCAGCTAAAAAAACTTGCTGCCGAAGATGAACGGCACCGCGCGCTCATTGAAGCCAGCATCGATCAAAAATTTGAAGCTTTAAAACCGGTAAGCTTTCCATCGGCCATCAACATTAAAGAAAACACCAAATACCTTAAGTGGATTCTTTTCCCGGCGGCAGTAATTTGCGTTTTAGCGTTGGCCGCTCCGTCGGTTTTAACAGAAAGCACCAAAAAGCTGATTCGCCATGATGAATATTTTGCCCCGGTGGCTCCTTTTTCATTTATCGTTCAAAATAAAAGTTTAGCTGTTGTTCAGGGTGATGATTTGAAGCTGGATCTGAAACTGGAAGGAAACAGTCTCCCGGCAGATGTTTACGTTGAAACAGCCAATAATACTTTTAAGCTGGATAAAGAAAATATCAGCCGCTTTCATTACAGCTTCACCAATTTACAACAAAACACCTCCTTCCGGTTAATTGGCAACGGTTTTGCGTCGGCGCGATACACCATAACCGTAAACTTGCGCCCTGCCCTGCTTCATTTTGATGCCGACCTGAATTATCCGGCTTATCTGCATAAAAAAAATGAAACGCTTACCAATGCCGGCGATTTAACCATCCCTGCCGGAACCATAGTTAACTGGCGTTTTCATACCCAAAATGCTACCGCTTTACAATTTTCAATGGATGGAAATGAGGGTGCGGTAAATGCCGTTGCTCCTGATATTTTCGAACACCGCGAAAAAGTGCTCAAAAACAGCATTTATAAAATTACCCCGCTCAACAGCCGGGCAAATCATGCCGATTCTGCCAGCTATCGTATTAATGTAATTGCTGATGAAGCGCCAACTATTTTGGTTGATGAAAAACCGGATTCGGTTAGTATGAAGGCCCTTTACTTTAACGGCCGCATACAGGATGACCACGGCTTTTCGGAATTGACTTTTCATTACACCGTGGGCGATCCTGATAATAAAGCCGCACAAAAAACTTTTATCAAACCAGTTAAGGCCGATCTGAGCTCAACACAAGCCGACTTCTTTTATTTTTGGAATTTGAAAGAACTGGGCATAAAAGCCGGCGACAAGGTGACCTACTATTTTGAAGTGGCTGATAATGACGCCGTAAGTGGAGCAAAAAAAGTACGGTCGCCCGAACATTCGCTCAATATTCCGGACACTAAGGCGTTAAATAATGAACTAAATGCAGGAACACAACAGGTAAAACAAAAAATGTTATCGGCCATAAAAATTGCCGGTCAAATAGAACACGATTCACAAAAACTTAACCAGATGCTACTGGATAAGAACACGCTTTCGTTTGATGAGAAAAAACAAATAGAAGATCTTCTACAAAAAAAGAAGGATCTGGACGACCTCGTAAAAGAAATTCAAAACGACAACAAAAAGAACGAGTATAACCGTCAGGAAAACCAGCAGCAAGACAAGGCATTAACCGAAAAGCAGCAGCAAATGGAACAACTGCTCAACAACGTGCTCGATCCAAAAACCCAGGAGATGCTGGAAAAATTACAGCAAATGCTGCAAAACGAACAAAAAGATGGCACCTGCGATCAGCTTTCAAAAATGCAGAGCGAAAATAAATCTTTAAAAAAGGAGCTCGATCGGATGCTGGAATTGTACAAACGACTGGAATTTGAGCAAAAACTCAATCAAAATGTAAGTCAGCTTAACCAGCTTTCGCAAGAGCAGCAAAAGCTTTCCGAACAAAGCAAACAGCCCAATGCCGACCAGCAGGGCCTGCAAAAAGACCAGCAAAAGCTGAATCAGGACTTTCAGGAAATCAAAAAATCGCTGGATGATCTGCAAAAAAACAAATGAACAACAAGAGCGCAAGCAGGATTTTCAAAACCCGGTGCAGGATGAACAGCGCATCGATCAGCAAATGCAGCAAAGTTCGGATGAGTTGAAAAAGAATGATGGCGCTAAGGCATCCCAATCACAACAACAGGCTGCCAGCCAAATGAAACAGCTTGCTGATAAAATGGCACAAAAAGACCAGGAAGGCGAAGAAAGTGAAAACGCCGTAGATGAGCAGCAATTGCGTCAGTTATTAAAAAACCTCATCAACAGCTCATTTGAGCAGGAAAAGGTAATGCAAACGCTAAAGGGCACTAGCCCGTCCGATCCGGGTTTTATCCCCCTGGCACAAAATCAAAAAAGCATAAAAGATAACCTCAAAACAGCCGAGGATAGTTTGTACGCATTGAGTCGCCGCATCCCGCAAATACAATCAACCGTTAACCAGGAAGTATCGGCCATAAACAGCCATATTGATGATGCATTAAGCAATCTTGGCGACCGCCGGATTGCCGAAGCAACCCGGAATCAACAGTTCGCTATGACATCGATGAATAATTTGGCATTAATGTTGAGCGAAGCGCTTGATCAATTGCAAAAATCCAAAGGCCAGGGAAAAAGCGGCAAAGGAAAACAGCAATCTATTGCACAACTGGCAAAAATGCAGGAGCAGCTCAACCAAAACATGGAAAAGGCGAGGCAACAAATGATGCAGCAGGGAAACCAGGGGAAAAGCAAAAGCGGAAATAATGGTGAGAATGGAAATATTAGCGAACAATTAGCTAAATTAGCGCGTCAGCAGCAAATGATACGTGAGGCGCTGCAGCAAATAAACCGTGATGATAATAAAGACGGCACCGGCAGTTTAGGAGACTTGGATAAAATTTCTAAACAAATGGAACAAACTGAACACGATCTCGTAAACAGGGCAGTATCGGAGGAATCCCTTAAGCGTCAGCAGCAAATAAAGAGCAGACTGCTTGAGGCTCAGAAGGCTGAGCAGGAACGGGAACAGGACCAACAACGAGAGAGCCATGCCGGAAAAGACATCCCCCCGGGGTATATAAAAGCCCTGCAAGAATATCAGCAGGCAAAACAAAAACAGACAGAGCAGGTAAAAACCGTACCTGCCGACCTGAATTTATATTATAAATTAAAAATAAAATATTACTTTGATCTACTCAACGCAAAATGACATGGACCAATCAAATGTTCAAACAGGTGAAATGTATACTTTACAGCTTCCTTCTAAACAGGAAAGCATTACGCTGCTCGAAAATTTGATTGAGGAAATTGCCGATAAACACAACGTTAGTGAAGATACTTTCGCTAATATGATGACCTGCCTTAGTGAGGCTGCCATAAATGCCATTGTACATGGTAACAAACTTGATCCGGATAAAAAAGTTATTGTAAACGCAGATGTTGATGGCCGCCGGATTGTTTGGACAGTTACCGACGAAGGCGAAGGCTTTGACTATAACGCCCTGGCCGATCCAACAGCTCCTGAAAATATTGAAAATTTAACCGGTCGCGGTGTTTTTATTATTAAACACCTGGCAGACCAGTGTATATTTAATACAAAAGGCAACGAAGTTGAACTACACTTTAAAATATAATGCCCGCAATTCAGTTTTTTGAAGAGGATATAGCTTATAAACTAAAAAATAAGACGGCCGTAAGGCAATGGATAAACGAAACTGTACTGGCCGAAGGCTTTAAATTAAAGGAACTTAATTATATTTTTTGCTCTGATGATTACCTGTTGCAAATAAACCAGCAATATTTAAATCATGACACCTATACTGATATTATCACCTTTGATAATTCAGAAGAAGATAAAATTATTGTTGGCGATATTTTCATTTCGATTGACCGGATCCGCGAAAACGCCCTAAAGTTTAATATTACCGAAACCACCGAGCTGCACCGCGTTATTATTCACGGCGCACTTCACCTGTTGGGATATACCGATAAAAGCACTGCCGACAAGCAAAAAATGACATTAAAAGAAGATTTCTATTTGAATAAGCGCGGTTTTAATGGCTAATTTTACCATCAAATTACCATTGAAACCAACTTATTAAAAATATGAAACTGCTAACTTTAATCGTTGCTTTTATGTTCGTAACTGCCCCTGCTTCAGTTTATGAATTTAAGCTGAAATCAATTGACGGACAAGAATTTTCGCTGGCTAAGTACAAAGGCAAAAAGGTTTTGATTGTTAACACAGCATCAAAATGCGGCTATACTCCGCAATATGCCGAATTACAAAAGCTGGCCGACTTGTACAAAGACAAGCTGGTTGTTGTAGGCTTCCCCGCCAATAACTTTGCAAGCCAGGAACCAGGCGCAAATGCCGACATCAAAACATTTTGTCAAAAAAACTACGGTGTTACTTTTCCTTTAAGCGAAAAAGTAAGTGTTAAGGGTGATGACATTTCACCATTGTTTAAATACTTAACAGAAGCACCAAACCCTGATTTTACCGGCGAAGTAAAATGGAACTTTGAAAAATTCCTGATCGACGAAAACGGAAAACTTATTCACCGTTTCCGCTCACCGGTTACCCCACTTTCTCCGGAGCTTACAAAGTATTTGTAAGCATTCAGCAAAAAGACGAAAAAAAGGCATCCCATTCTGGGATGCCTTTTTGTTTTTAATAAGTCCCGTTTAAATCCGCGTCATGGCGTGATAGTATCGGGATGGCCGTCCCATTATTTTTATTGCTTTTTCTGCTCCTTTTGATCTCCAGTTGCACCCGACGCTGCTGCCTGCGCTTTCTTTATAGAATCCTGCTGTTGTTGTTTCTTCTGTTTTTTAAAATATCCTTTTAACAAAAAATTACTTTGGGCCGCTTTTAAATCCGTATTTAACGTGCTTGAGGTGGTGTGCACATTTTTCATGGTGCTTTGAGCCTGTTTTACGGTGGCATCCAGGTTATTGGCCAGCTGGTCATCGTTCAGTAATTTACCCAAAGTTCCTTTTCCGCTATTCACCTTATCTACCATTGAATGTATCGTCGGTCTGTTAAAACCAGATAAAGGATCGCTTAAAGTATTTGATAATGAGGTTGTTGATATGAATGATAAGGAGCTAAAGGAATTACGGATGAAAATCGGCTTTTTATTTCAAAGCGGCGCCCTATATGATTCTATGACCATTCGTGAAAACCTGGAATTTCCGTTGACCCGGATTTTAAAGATGAAAGATCAGCGGGAAATAGATAAAAAGATAAAGGAAGCGCTGGACAACGTGGGTTTGCTGGACTCGATTGACAAAATGCCATCCGATTTGTCGGGAGGGATGCGGAAACGGGCCGGCCTGGCGCGGACGCTGGTAGTAAACCCCGAAATTATGTTATACGACGAACCCACAACTGGTTTAGATCCGATAACATCCAGAGAGATAAGCGAATTAATATTAAGTATTCAAAAAAAGAACAAAACCTCATCCATCATTATCACCCATGATATGGAATGCGCCAGAATTGCAGCCGACAGGGTATTGGTGATGGAGGGCGGAGAATATATAGCTGAAGGGACATTTGATGAACTTCACAAATCAAAAAATAAAACAGTAGTTGCATATTTTAACGATATATTATGAAAACAACATCGGATCAAAAAATAAAAATAGGCCTATTTACCTTTGTCGGACTTCTGGTATTGGTTTTGGCCATCTTCTTCATCGGGAACCAAAAAAATCTGTTTAGCTCAACCTTTAACATTTATGGCACTTTTAAAAATGTAAACGGGTTACAGGTAGGCAATAACGTGCGTTTTGCCGGAATAAATGTAGGTGTAGTACAAGCCATCAACATAGTAAACGACAGCTCGGTGCGGGTTGATCTTACCTTAAACAGCAATGTGAAAAAATTTATAAAAAAAGATGCCAAGCTGAGCATCGGTGGTGATGGTTTAATGGGAGATAAGTTGATTGTAATTGCCCCG
>JABDEQ010000078.1 GCA_013286985.1 Bacteroidota bacterium
AAAATCGGGCATATAAGTCGCAAGGCGCTGAACAAAACCCTCATCCTTCGCTATTCTTATACCATTGGTATTAAGCATTAAATGCTTAATGGGTTTGGTTTTGGCTATATCCAATATCTCAAAAAACTGAGGATGCACAGTAGGTTCGCCTCCGCTAATCTGAACAACGTCGGGCTGTCCCTCGTTTTCAACTATCACATCCAACATTTGCTCAATTTCGGCCAGCGTTCTATGCCTTCCGTAAGTTGGCGATGACATAGCATAACAAGTTGGACAATTTAAATTACACCTATCAGTAACCTCAACCACCGTAAGACAAGAGTGTTGCTCATGATCCTGGCATAATCCGCAATCATACGGGCAACCATAGTGGGTTTTTGAGTTAAACTTCAGCGGCATTTCGCTGCGTTTGGCATAATTACGGCAGTTTTTGTAATATTCAACATCTGTAGCTATTAATACTTTTTCAAAACCATGCTGCCTGCAAGTTTTAAGCATATAAACATTGTCATTTTCAAACACTATCTTCGCATCTACCCTACGCAGACAAGTTGAACAGATACTAAGTGTAAAGTCATAATAAATATATGGGCGCTCAGGCATAGGATTTTATAAGCTTTGATGGAAATAGAAAAACTTTATAATAATACAAAATACCCGCAATACAAACCAACTGAATTACCGATAAGCCAAAACTAAAAAAGTAGTCGGGCTTAATAAACTCAACCAGCAGGCGGAAAAGAAGATATGATGATAGAAAAATTTTAAATTTTGCCCCATCTGCAAATTGATATTTACGTTGTGCAACAATTAGCCCAGCCCATAATAGTAGCCAAAAGATGATTTCGTATAAATTAGTTGGGTGACGGTGAACGCCATCGCCAAAATCAATAGCCCAGGGTAAAGAGGACGGAATTCCAAATGTACCATCTTCCAAGCCTGCTAAAAAACAGCCGCACCGACCAACAATCATAGCTAGTATAAGGGGATAAGTCATTAAATCGCCCGATGATACGGTGACGCCGATCTTCTTTTTGGTTAACTCTACCCCGGTTAATCCTCCCAGTAATCCCCCAATTATGGTTTTGTTACCCATAATGTAAATAATATTAAACTGGAAAGCTGCCGGATTTTCAAATACGCCAACAAGATGCGAACCAATTAATGCACCGACAGCGGCACCAATAAAAATAATCAATCTATTTTCAGCATCAATGGTATCATTGCTGTTTTTCCGAAGGTATAAATAGTACCGGTAGCCAAAAAAATAAGCCAGCGTTTCGCAAACAAAGTGAACGGGGATAGTAAATTTTCCTATTGGGATGTTAACCGGAAAGTGCACAGTTTTTTTGCTGAAATATAGCAACCTTTTGTTACAGATCAATATTTGTATCTTTTAAAAAGCAAACCAATATTTAAATCCATCATTCGTATATTGCTGCCAGTAACTAAGCATTATATGAAATCAAAATTTACCCTCATTATTTTATTGTCAGTTTTGGCGATAACAGCAAACGCGCAGAGAAGACGCCGCGCTGCAAGCACTAACGACACCATATCTTCCGCCTATGAGCCTTCTGAACTTTTTTCGCCTTTATTTTATAGCGAAAAAGGGAATGAGTTCCATTCACCAAACGGCGCACCAGGAGAAAAATACTGGCAAAACCGGGTGGATTACTGGATAAATACCACATTGGATACAACAGCCAAAACGATAACATCAACCGAAAAAATTAATTATACAAATAACAGTCCGGATGCATTGTCTTATTTATGGCTACAGCTTGATCAGAATACATACAAGAAAGACGCACGGTCGAACTTTTTAACCGGCTTTGCTCCGGCGCCTGAACAGCATACCGACGGTTACCAAATTGAATCTGTTTATGTTAATACCGGTAATATATCAACTAAAGTTGATTTCATTGTGGCAGATACCCGTATGCAAATCCGTTTACCTAAAGCTGTTTTGCCCCATGGCGGAGTAATCACTTTTACCATTAAGTATAAATATACCATCCCCGGTAATTTTGGTAACCGGACAGATTTTGTAGATACCAAAAACGGCAAGATCTACGAAATTGCCCAATGGTTCCCGCGCATGTGTGTGTACGATGATACCCGCGGCTGGGATACGCTGCCATTTTTAGGTCCGGGTGAGTTTTACCTGGAATATGGCAACATCGATTACCAGGTAACCGTTCCCGCAGATATGATTGTGGCAGGTTCAGGCGAATTATTAAACCCTGCAGAAGTACTTACCCCAAATCAAATCAGCAGGCTTAATGCAGCCCGTAACAGTGATAAAACGGTAATGATTAAAACTGCCGATGAGGTGAACAATCACTCATTCCGCCAGTCAGCAAAATCAAACTTAACCTGGCACTTTAAAATGCTTAACACCCGCGATGTAGCCTTTGGTGTATCAAAAGCCTATATCTGGGATGCAGCGAGGGTTAATTTGCCGGAGGGGAAAAAATCACTGTCAATGTCTGTTTATCCAATTGAGAGCGCCGGTAACGATGCATGGGGACGTGCTACCGAATACTTGAAAAAATCTATTGAATATTTCTCCGAAAAATGGTTTGTTTACCCTTACCCTGTTGCCATTAACGAGGCAGGTATTGCCGGAGGCATGGAATACCCGGGTATTGTTTTTGATGGCATTACAGATAAAGGCAAAGAACTTTATTGGGTTACCGCCCATGAAATTGGCCACAACTGGTTCCCGATGATTGTTGGCAGCGATGAACGCCGCTTTGGATGGATGGATGAAGGCTTTAATACTTTCATCGACATCTACGCGTCTGATAATTTCAACAATGGCGAATATGCGCCAAAGAGAGACGGCGAATATGCACCGGGCGGAGGTGATCCGGCGGATGAAATTATGCCGATAATTGCTGATCCGAAAGCGCCTGTTATCATGACTGCGGCTGATGCTGTTCCTGAAAAATATCGTCACCCGATAGTTTATTTTAAACCTGCATTTGGTTTGGTATTACTGCGTGAGCAAATTTTAGGGAAAGACAGATTCGACTATGCCTTCAAAAATTATATTCACAACTGGGCCTTTAAACACCCGCAGCCCGATGATTTTTTCAGATCGATGGACAATGGCGGCGGCGAGGATCTTTCATGGTTCTGGAAAGGCTGGTTCTACAACAACTGGTCGCTTGACTTAGCTTTAATAGATGCCAAATATGTGGGCGGCGATCCTAAAAAGGGGATATCGGTAACAGTATCCAACAAAGAACAGATGGCAATGCCATTCACCATTGAGGCTAAACTAAAGGATGGCAGCAAATACCGCATGAGCTTGCCGGTTGAAACATGGCTACAAAACAAAGCCATTACCTTCATCATCCCAACAACAACCGATGCCGACAGTGTTACTATCGACCCTGATGGTGCATTGCCTGATATGGATAGGAAAAACAATACATTAACGGTAAAATAAACCGTTAATCACTAAAATTCAACCATCATAAGAAGCAATTATCAGCCTTTTATGATGGTTGAAATATTTATAACATTGCTTATCTTAGTCTTTGTCTGTTAAAACTATACGTTGAAGAACTGATTTAAAGCTGTTATAAATGAAATACGTTAAATATCTACCTGATATTTCATTACAGAGATACATTGCGTATTACTGGGTTTTGCAAACCGATTCTACTTTCATAGCGGTCAATGTCCCCATGTTTGCCGACGTAGATACTGACCTTTTTATCAACTTCGGCAGTTGCGAAGCTAAATTTAACGATCATGTTGCCTTGTCGCCTGGTTGCATTTATATGGGCGGTGCAAATACCACATCCAGTTATATCAATAGTTTCCCCAACAGTACTTTTATCGGCATTAAGTTTAAAGCAGGCGGCCTTCCGGTTTTTTATAATCTGCCCTTATTTGAAATTATTGACCAGATTGTTGAATTTCAGGATAAGCAGCTTTATTTGATTTTAGATATGGACGAGATGCTTCCAAAAAGGTTAGATAAGTTTTTCATTGCTAAAAGAAATAAGATCAACCATATTTCGCCTATAACCGAAGTGCTGCACAGTCACCGGGGCATTATGCAGGTTGATTTGCTCGCTCAAAAATGCAATATGAGCACCCGTACTATGGAACGGGCCTTTAATAAAAATATGGGCATGGGACCAAAAGAATTTATTGGCATAGTGCGTTTTCAAAAAGCCTTAAAAATGCTCCAAAAAAATAAATTAAAAGGTAAATTACTCAATGTAGCATTTGAAGCCGGTTATTATGATCATGCACATTTAACGCGCGAAGTAAAAAAATATTCCGGATTAACGCCATCTGAAATATGGCCCGGCCCCCGTTTTCCATAATTTAACTAATAAAACCGGATTGAATAAGTTGTCGTGTTTGTACAAAAAACATTGTAACGATAGCATTTACTTTGTAACGAGAATTAATAATATCACTTACAAAGTACATGTTGATGAAAACCCCTATCATTCTTTTTTTCTGCCTTTTAGGCCTTACGGTTGCCTGCGCTCAAACTAACCAAACAATAAGCAGTCATATCATCAACCATATTGATCCCGAAAAAGTAACCACTCAATTAATAAATACCATCCCCTCGTCTGCCCGTGCAAAGGCGAACAACTATTGCGAAGGCGGCTATTGGCTGTTGCTTTGGAATATGGTATGCGCTGCAATAATTGCCGGGTTGTTTCTTTTTGGTGGTTTGAATAAATACATACTAAAACGTAGCGGCAAAATCAAAGGCACCAATCTCAGCAATTTCGTTTTCATTATCTTTTATTTTCTGCTGTTTTTTTTGTTATCGCTTCCGCTGGATATTTACCAAAACTTTATCCGCGAACATCAGTACGGCTTTTCCAATCAGGGGTTTGTTCAATGGTTTTTAAATGATCTGATCACTTTTTTAGTTGAACTAATTATAGCAGCGCCATTTTTGGTATTGGTATACGCTATCTTCAGAAAAACCAGGGAAAACTGGTGGGTATGGGGCGCGGTTATTTCCATTATTTTTATAATAGGCATAATTATCATCTACCCTGTTTTTATCGCCCCTATATTTAATCAATATACTCCGCTCAAAAATGGCGCGCTGAAAGATCAGATATTATCTATGGCCAGAGCCAACCGGGTAAATGTTGACGACGTGTATGTTTACAATGAATCGCAGCAAACAAAGGTATTTAATGCAGAAGTAACCGGTTTCGCCGGAACCGCCAGGATATCGTTAAACGACAATATGCTTAATCACTGCACCAATAATGAGATTAAAGCCGCCCTGGCCCACGAAATGGGACATTACGTATTACGCCACCTTTTTGTCTTAACAATGGAGTATGGGTTATTGATTATGCTCGGATTTAAATTGATCCAATGGTCGGTAATCAAATTGATTAACAAGTATGGCGACAAATGGAAGATGAACAGTATACAGGATATTACCAGCTTGCCCTTAATTGTATTTTTATTTACTTTTTACTTTTTTATACTTACCCCGGTAACCAACTCCATAACCCGCGTAGTTGAAATTGAAGCAGACAACTATGGCTTAAACGCAGCACGTCAGCCTGATGCATTTGCATCATTAATGTTAAAGTCGGCAGATAATCATAAAGTTGATCCGGGATATTGGGAAGAGATCATATTTTTTGATCACCCATGCAGGAAGCAAAGAATACTATCGGCCATGATATGGAAAGCAGAAAATTGATATAATTATGATGAAGTATTTACCTTTTATAGTTTGGCTAACGCTTGATATAATTTTTCGGTGGGCAAGCCAACTACATTGGTATACGAGCCATTGATACGCTCAATGCCTATAAGCCCGATACGCTCCTGAATACCGTAAGAACCGGCTTTATCAAAGGGTTTGTATTTCTCAACGTAGCTAATAATTTCCTCGTCAGTCAGTTCACTAAAATACACTTCCGAAACATCCGAAAAACTATGGTATTGCTGCTTATAAAACAAACAAACGCCGGTTATTACCCTATGCATTCTGCCCGAGAGTAACTGTAACATTTCAATAGCGTGCGTTGCATTTTCGGGCTTGCCTAATATTTTATTGTCGATGCAAACAATGGTATCTGCAGTGAGCACTATCTCGTCGGTAACATCCTCATCAAAAGCTTTAGCTTTTTTTTCGGCAATATAAACTGCAATCTCTTCGGGGTCTAAATTGGCAGGATATGATTCATCAACCTCCTTTAAAACAATCCGAAAATCAATGTCCATCAGTTTTAACAACTCCTGGCGGCGGGGCGATTTTGAAGCAAGAATAAGTTTGTGTGGATTCATGTTTTTCAGTGGATAGACTGTACTACAAAGATGAATTATATTCAGGAAACAACTGAAACTACAGTCGTCAGATTACCAGCTGTAGGCGTCTTCAGTTAGCCACTTGCCCTGAATCTTCAATACTTTTTCAATTACATCACGGGCACAGCCTCTGCCACCTGCAATTGGTGATACATATTTACTAACGGCTCTAATTTCCTCAACCGCATCGGCCGGGCAAACCGGTAAGCCTACATGTTTCATGGCTTCCAGATCAGGGATATCATCGCCCATGTATAAAACATTTTCGGGGCTGATGCTTTTTTCTTCGAGATAAATTTTAAGCTTTTCAATTTTGGTATGGATGCCCATGTAAACATCCTTAACACCTAAGCTGTTTAACCGGTACAACTGGCTTTTTGAGCGGCTACCAGAAACAGTACAAACATTATAGCCGCATTTTACGGCGAGCTGAATAGCGTAACCATCTTTTATATTGAAAACGCGACTTTGCAAACCCTCTTCCGTTACAAAAATAGATCCATCCGTCAATACGCCATCCACATCAAAAACTAATGTGGTAATTTCTTTTAGTTTACTTAAAAAGGATTCCATAATTGCAGAATTTCACCAATTAATCCGGTGATTACTATAAATATAATTTATCGATAGAAAACTGTCGGCTTAATATTACCGCAGTATTATTGATTATCGCGCCACTCATAAACCCAGGCCGATTGGATTTGCTCCAGGTGGCCCTCGTTTGATTGCTCGCGCGTGCCTGCAAAATTAGGCAACGAAAGCACCCATTCTAAAAGCTCAGTAAAACGGATACGGTATATTTTTGATTCATCAAAATCATCACCAAACTTTTCATAAAGTTCTATGGCTATATCTTCATGATCGTTCCAGTGTATAGGCAGGCTAAACTTGTTGTCTGTCATTTTTTGAATATTATAACTTATTCGGTGTAATATCTATTTGATAAAATATGGACAAATGTTTATTAATGTCCTAAAAACTGCGATTGATCGGGCAAGGTAACTTCAATATCGCCATCTAATACCACACACTGGCAACCCAGGCGCGAATTTATACGCGGATTAACTGCCCGGTCGATAAAATCCTCTTCTTTATCAGAAATTTCCTGAATATTATCCATACCCGTGTTCACATAAACGTGGCAGGTACTACATCCGCACACGCCGCCGCAATTGTGCTGTAATTCAATGCCGTTTTCCAGGCATACGTCCAAAACAGATTCACCTTCAGCTATGGGAAGCTCAACGCTTTCATGTCCCTTTGCCTCAAAGTTTATCTTAACTTTAAAAATGTTCATTTCAGCAAAAGTAACAAAATTACTTAGCTATGGGGTCAGTATTGTTGTTTTTGATAATCTCCTGACTTAGCAACTCATATATGACTTTTAATGCAGATTCATCACCCAACATCTCTAAATGCATAGCCATAGTTTGCTGGTCATTACGTACCGCGGGGCCGGTTTGAACTGCCCCAGGCATATGATCCTGCACTTTTTGGGCTGTTTCTAAAATCAGGGGCCTGAGCATTTCGAAATCCATTTCATTTTTTGCCAAAAGCTGCTGAGCCGCACCATACAGGTAATTGGGAAAATTGCAGGCAAATACCGCAGCAAGGTGCAATACTTTCCGCTGTGTTGAATTTACTCTGTAAACCTTATTGCTTATTGTTTGGGCAAGCGCAGTTAATTGGTTGGTGATATTTTCGTCTGAGCCCTCTATGCAAAGAGGAACATTTCTGAAGTCTACCTCTTTTGTCTTGCTCAAGGTTTGTAAGGGGTAAAACACACCTGCATTTGGGTTAAATGCCTGTATAGCTTCCATATGGGTAGCACCGGAAGTGTGCACAATCAGCTTTTGATATTGCGTCAGTTTTTCGGCTATCGTGCCAATCACATCATCTTTCACCGAAATAACAAACAGATCTGTTTCGTTGTTGAGCTGATCCAGATTATCGATGGTCTCGGCTCCCACATGATAAGCCAATAAAGCAGCATGCTGCATGTCCCTGCTGTAAACCTGTACAATACGATGGCCCGCATTTTTAAAAGCTGCGGCCAAATGAGTTGCCACATTTCCTGATCCTATTATGGTAATGCGCATATATTACAAAGCTAAAGTCTGGTTAAATGTTGTTTACTCCCGCTAAATTAGTTAGATAATGTAGAATCTTGTTGATAACAAACGAAAAAGACAAGGAAATCGCTTTTAAAAATTTGCTGTCAAAATATTCATCAATTTAGTGAGCGAGAATGGAGTTGATTATGATAATTGCTACTATAGCGATGGCTTTAAAACCCATCGCTATGGAAAAAGCCGCCAGAAAATTTAAAAAGCGATTTCGCTGACGAAAAAGAGCCCCATCAGAGCTCCTTGTGTAAAAAAACAACATGCAATTATTGGCTCAATATGAGCTCCCGATATTTATACCGTTTTTAACTCTTTATTCCTTCTAAAAATAGATATCAAGAATCCAATGATCATAATCAGCGTACCAGACCATAAAAAGTTGATATAAGGAAAATCAAGCGCGCGCATTACAATCCATGGTTTTAGCTTTTCAGGTTGCTGATAAACTGTTAGTTCCACCTGGCCTTTGTCGGGGATAATTTTAGTTAACCGCAGTTTCAGGCCTATATCATCAACTTTGCGGGCAAAATCAAATACGCTTTTGTTTTTGATCATGTATACCGGTTCAGCCTCATAGGTTTTATCATGCGAATAAACTTGAAGCTTGGCACCCACCGCAACATCATTGGCGGTAAGCGGTATGTTTTGTATCGATGTTTCCTTAACCAATGCTTTTAATATCAAATATCCTTCGCGGAAACGGATAGTATCGCCGGCTTTAACATCAAAAGTAAGTGGTGTTTCGTAATTTTTATCGTCGTTTTCTTCACCATGTGCTGCTCCTGCCTGTGAGTTATCAGCGCTTTGTGGCATAGGCGGCAAAGCTGTAATATGCGTATAAAGGTCATGCAACAGGTAATGCTTGGTATCAGGCGATACGGCCAATCCTAATTGCGGATTAATCTGCACCTTCGGCATCAGCACAAATTCCTCTTTTATTTTGCCTGTATTATCATAACGTTTATAATCAACCTTATAAAAATGATTAGGCTCTGAGGTCGAATCACCAATATAGGTAACGGTATAGTCGCCCATTTTTACCGGTTCATTTTTATAAATCATGATATTTTCGCGGGCATCGCCTGCGGCTTTGTCAAAGCCGGTTACGTTAACTATACCCTTATCATTTTTTGAAACCACTCCCCTGGTACCGGCAGCAATCAGGGCGCCCACCAACATTAGCGAAAACCCGATGTGTGCAACAGCAGATCCGGCCAGTTTAAATTTACCTTTCAGGGCATCGGCAAGTACTTTTCCATTGGCCAGTATGGAATAAATTGAGCCAAACATCACCAGGATAAATACAAAGTGCAGTTTATATAAACCAGTGGCATAAACTACCAACGCACTTACCAGGGCGGCAAAAACAAAATAAACCAGCGTTGTAATAAAGAAACGGGTAACATCAGTTTTTTTATACTTCATAAACTGGCTAAAGCCGGTTAATATGGTAATTACCATAGCAAATGAAGCCTGTATAATGTTGTAATGACCAACCAAATCTGCCGGAGGCGCTACTTTAGTACCGAATATTGCATTCCAAACAGGTATGGAGGTTACCAATAACAAATGGAAACAGGATAATCCAAGGAAAATTGCTCCAACAAACATCCAGAATTCGCGCGAGTAGGTTTCTTCATCTTTTTTGGTGATAGGCATTTCTTTGAATCTTATCACCAAAAGGTATATTGATAAAGCTAGAAATACCAGGATGTAAGCAACCAATTGCCAGAACATCCCCAAATCAGTAAATGCATGTACAGATGTTTCGCCCAGGATACCACTACGGGCAAGGAACGACGAGTATAGCACCATCACAAAGCTGATAAGCACCAGGAAAGTTGCGGTGAAGTATGAGTGGCCTGTATTTTTAAAAACAATTAGCACGTGCAAACCGGCAAGCAATGTTAACCATGGGAATATAGAAGCATTTTCTACCGGATCCCAGGCCCAAAAGCCACCAAAGTTTAATGATTCATAGGCCCATAGGGAACCCATTATAACACCTGTACCCAATATCATTGCAGCAAACAGTGCATATGATATGGCTGGGGCTACCCATTCTTTATAACGTTTTTGCCATAAACCTGCTATCGCATAAGCAAAAGGCACTACAACCGACGCCAAACCAAGGAACAAAGTTGGCGGGTGTATTACCATCCAATAGTTTTGAAGCAAGGGATTCATCCCCTGACCGTCTTTTATAAACGACAAATAATCGGGGCGGGAAAATATCGGTGCCTCAATGCCTGAATTTCTTAACAGCAAAAAGGGTGAGCTGCCTATACGGGCACCAAAAAATTCGATACCTAACAGCATGGAACCCAGAAAAACCTGCGAAAATGCAACAACAGTCATTACCGGTTTTTCCCATGATTTGGCGCGCCAGATAAGGATATTACCTAAAACGGCCTGCCAAAAAGTCCAAAGCAAAAAGCCGCCTTCCT
>JABDEQ010000079.1:0-7888 GCA_013286985.1 Bacteroidota bacterium
TCAAAGAAAGGCAAAAAAAATGCGTTCCGTATCTCACCCCGGAACGCACACAACATCGTTCAAATAATGTTGATCAACTAAATCTCAGACTACATGTTTAAATGTTTATCCAAGGTCTTCATTTATCGGTAACCTTTCGGTTAATAAATTACAGTTTAAGGGCACGATAACGTTACAAAAGCTATATTCCGTTTTGCGCAATTTGCGCTATATTAGTCGCAAACAATGCGTTAAAACAGTGTGTAACGTATATAGCATAGTGCCAGGTTAATTATGCTATAATAAAAAATGTAAATTTAACATTTATTAAAAGAAACTCATAAAAATTAAGCCTTTATTCTAAATCACACAGTAAAACTGTTGTTACTATGACAAATAGATTATTTTTTGTTCTTATTTTATTTCCATTGACTTCGTTTTCACAAAAATTTACGGCAGGTGAGATCACGAAGTTTGAACAGGAAGCCAAAGCAACAACTATTATACGCGATAACTGGGGAGTGCCCCATATTTATGGGAAAACCGATGCCGATGTTGTTTTTGGGTTGATGTATACCCAATGCGAAGACAACTTTAAAGGGATTGAACAAAATTACTTATACCAGTTAGGCCGGCAAACAGAAGCTGCCGGTGAAAAGCCTCTTTATACCGATGTTCAGTTACAACTAATAGCCGATACTGCCGATGCCATTAAGGATTATAAAGCCAGCCCCCTATGGTTTAAAAAGCTAATGGATGCCTTTGCCGATGGCATGAATTACTACCTGTATAAACATCCGGAGGTTAAGCCGATTGTTTTTAAACGCTTTGAACCCTGGTTTGCGTTGATGTTTACCGATGGTAGTGTTTCAGCTACGGTTACCGGCGGCATCAATTTAAACGAAACCAGCAGCTTTTACGGCGGCAATAGCCAAAGCCTGGGCGCTGTTTACAAACCGGATATTGATGAAAAAGAAATTGGTTCAAACGGATTTGCCATTGCTCCATCGCGCTCAAAAACCGGCCATGCTATGTTGTACATTAACCCTCACGTGCCCTTTTATTTCAGAAGCGAGGTTCAGCTGGTAAGCGGCGAAGGGCTGGATGTTTATGGTGCGGTTACATGGGGTCAGTTTTTTGTTTACCAGGGCTTTAACCAACACTGCGGTTGGATGCATACCAGCAGTAACGCCGATGTGGGTGATTTGTATGCCGAAAAAATGACCCAAAAAGACGGCCAATGGTATTATGAATATAATGGGCAGCTTAAACCCGTAACCAGCCGCAAACTGGTTTTTAAAGTAAAAAAAGGTGATGTGGTTGAGCAAAAGGAAATAACAGGTTATTATACGCATCATGGCCCTGTTTTAGGTAGCCGCGATGGAAAATGGCTGTCGCTTAAAGCCAATAACCGTTCATATAATGCCTTGCTGGAATCGTGGTTGATAACCAAAGCCAATACGTTTGACGAGTATAAAAAAGCAATGAGCCTGCTTTCAAATGCTACCAATAATACCGTTTATGCTGATGACAAAGGCAACATAGCATTCTGGTACGGCAATTTTATGCCCAAACGAGATCCGAAACTTGATTGGACGCTTCCTGTTGATGGCACTACCCCCGCTACCGAATGGCAGGGCCTGCATCAGCTTGACGAGCTTGTACATGTATACAACCCACAAACCGGATGGATAGAAAATTGTAACTCAACGCCGTTTACCTCATCGGGCGCAAGTAGTCCTGATAAAACAAAGTATCCGGCTTATATGGCGCCTGATGGGCAGAACTTCAGGGCGGTAAATGCTATAAAATTATTGGATAATGACCAGAAACTAACGCTTGATGAGCTTATTGATAAAGGATACGACCATTACTTAACAGCTTTTGATATATTATTACCTCCCCTGTTTAATGCTTACAACACTGCCGATGATTCTCTTAAACAAAAAATAGCATTGCCCATACAGCTATTGCAGCAATGGGACCGGCGCACGGCAGCGAACTCGGCCGCAACCACTCTTGCTATTGAATGGGGAACATTGATGCTGCGTGAGTTACCGCCGGCCAAAACAGCTGAAGCAGGTACCTACCAAACAGCAAGGGTAAGTGAAATGCTTAAAAATATGAGCGCACAACAAATGCTGGTGCTATTCAACAAAGCATTAAATAATTTGCAGCAACTTTATGGCACATGGGATGTGAACTGGGGTGATATTAACCGATACCAGCGCCCTGCCGATGGCGTAACCTTTAATGATAGCCTGCCGAGCCTACCCGTTGGATCAACATCATCAGCCTTTGGGCAGTTGCCATCATTTGTGAGCCGTACCATGAATACCAAAAAACGCTACGGTTACTCGGGCAATAGCTTTATAGCAGCTGTGGAATTTGGTTCCCGTATCAAAGCCAAAACAGTTATAACTGGCGGGCAATCATTTAACCCGGCTTCAAAACACTATACCGATCAGGCTGGCATGTATATTGAAGGTAAGTTTAAAGATGTACTGTTTTATAAAGATGATGTGTTAAAGCACGCTGAAAAAACCTATCACCCGGGTGCGTGACTAAAATATTAAAACAAGTATATTTGAACAACAAACAACCACTGATGAAAAAATTGCTACTTTTTCCCGTACTATTTGTTTGCGGTGTAAACGTTTTTGGACAAAGCATAAGGTTTAATGAACTTGTAAATTTTACGGCCCTTAATAACAGGGAAGTATTTGATAACCTGAAACAGGGCAACGCCTTCAGGCAGGATTACACAACAGAAGTTAACGGGCAAGAGATTGAGTATTTTAAAAGCATTGGCACAAAAGCCAATGTTGAAGAAATAAATGTGGGCACTTTTAGCAGGTTAAATAACGGCACCATGCTGCGCACGGTTATATATAAATCAACCAACCCGCAAAATGTTATTAATATGATTGGGCAGATCAAAAGATTTGGCCTCGACCTTAAGTTTCGCGGAGTTGATCCTTCCAATAATATTTACTTGTATGATAGTGATTTTTACCATGTTAGCGTTTACCTGCGCCGTGATCAAACATCAGGAATGATTGAAATAAAACAGAAAGAATACCTTGGTTTGGATTAAACACCTTCTTCCTACCGTTTATCCTGAATGATCGTGCAGTATTTTCCAGCCGTTTTTACCATGCACCATTACCAATGAGTATCTGCCCGATCTATCCGGCAAATTATTGCCATACAAAGTAAAAGCACCTGTTAAAAGCGCATAATTCTCTCCTAAAAAGCGGACCTGCATATCAGAATAACGCAGGTTTTGTTTGGGCATACCGCCATTAAAATATTTATTTTGATAAAGCTCCCTTATTGATTGGATTGCTACCGGCCCTGTGGGCATCATCATAGTGGCTGAGGGGTCATACATGCTCATAAATGCATCCAGGTGCCCCTTATTCCATTCGTTAGTTGAGCTGTTCATGGTTTGTATAATTTCTTTGGCGGCGACAGCCGTATCCGTTATCTGGGCCTGTGCTCTCGTAATAAAAAAGAACAACGCCAGCGCGAAACATTTTACTGTGTTTTTTATTGGCAGGTTTGATATCGCATTCATTATCATTTTTTGTTTTTACTTTAAAATTAGGGAAACAAGTTGAGCTTGCCCATTATTTATCTTTCTTCTTTGAGGCTTTGGCCTGCGGATTAAAATCCAGGCAAAGCTTTATCCATTGGTCAAAATCTTTTTGATTATAGTAAGCTTCTTCGGCAACATGTATATAATCGTTCATGGGTTTACCCCGAATAATCATCTGCCTCACGTAATTATTCTCTAAAGCCTCTTCGGTTGCTTTAGCGCCTATGCGGCACATCATTTCATCGCCGCTTACACAAACGCACATTTTACCATCAACCATAAAGCATATACCACGAAACATTTCTTTTTCTGTTACATCAGGCAAGTGAACAAGGGCTTCTCTTATTCTGTCCGCAAGTTTTATGCTGTAAGCCATACTATTTATCGTTGGGTCAATTTGTTATTTCAAATTTATGATAACCATTTGATGGGAACTAGCAACTGATCGCTTATTATCTGATAATTTCCAAATATCCCGACAAAACTGGCACGCCTGCTTTTAGATTGATAATATAATAATAAGTACCTGTTGGGAGTGCCGCACCACCGTATGTTCCATTCCACGGCGTTCCGTAGCCAACAGATGAGAAAACCACACTGCCATATCTGTTAAACACCTGCACGGTACAACGCGGATAGGATACAATTTTTTGAATATTCCATGTGTCATTTACCCCATCGCCATTCGGTGTAAATGCATTCGGAATAATGATATCGGGAGTAATAGTTAATACTCCGGGTACATAAATAATATTATAATTGGGCGAATATCCGTCGCTTGGTGTAATTGCATATTGCCCCACAGGCGAACTTGTTACTGCTGTAGTATTAGCAACAGGTATGTAAATAAGCTGGGCAGTACCATCATTATTTACAAAGCCCATATAGGTTATGGTTAGCGGCGGATTAACCGCTCCGTATGCTTTTGTTTTGTTATCGGCAGTTACGGTTAAAGTTGTTGGCGTTACCGTGCTTTTTGGCATAGGCAGGTCTATATTTGCTGCGCCGTTACTACTCAACACTACGGTACCCGAATAAGCGCCAACCACCGTAGCTGCAGCAATCCTGATATAAACCGTAGTAGTATTTATGGTCCCTAAATTACCAAAAGTGACGGTGTTGCTAAAGGTGGTATTATCCAAACTTACTTCAAAACCTTTCGGTGGGGTTATGGTAATGCCATCGCGCATATTTACACCTGATATTGTAAAGCTCTCGCTGGCCGAAGGTGTGCCATAAACCGTTGTAAGGGCCGATAAATCACCAGTTTCAATCATATCAGGTAATTGGCCGCCGGGGTTAACAGTTATGGTAAAAGTTATCGGGTTTCCAATGCAGCCACCAGGTTTAACGCAATTTGCATCAATAACAGCGCCCGCACCTGCCGGTGTAGTGGCAATTACCTTATTGGTAGCTGTGTTTACTACCGCTACAGAATCGCCGAAGGTGACGTACAGTCTGCTGCCATCAGGACTCATACACAAACCGCTTGCCCCACCAGCACCCAAAATATATCCGGCAAAAGTATTTTTAGCAGTATTATAAATTCGTACCAGGCCGCCCGTCATAGCGTATAATAGGCTGCCATCGGGTGTTATTGCAAATGCCCCTACAGAAGCCCCCGTTTTAATACTCGCCGAAACTGATTGTGATGCCGTATTAACAACAGAGATAGTATCATTACCACCTATATAGAGATGTGTAGTATCAGGGCTTAACAATAAACTCCCTGCGCCCGCTGTTATTGGTATCTGTCTAACTAAAGTATTGCTAACAGCATTAACTATGCCGACAGCTTGCAAATGTTGGCTTTCATTACCTGTTGTATAAATATAATTTCCGGCAGGACTTATAGCCATAGCGGATGGATAAGCCACCCCAGCGGTTTTAAAACCTAAAAAGGCGCCTGTTTGTGCATTAATAACTGAAATATTACCGGATAAAGAGTCTAAAACATACAGCAGGGTACCGTTGCTATTTAAGGCTATTGATACGGGCGATAATCCCCATTCGGGCAAAGAAAAAATATTTTCAATTTTATTGGTTGCGGTATTGATAACAGCAATGTCATTATTAGTATAGTACCTGTTGTCGATATTGAGAACGTAGAGTTTGGTATAATCGGGGCTTAAGGTTTCAGATACCGGTCCATTACCGCCAGAAGAAATAGTTGTGTCGAGTGTATTGGTAAAAGTATTGATTACAGAAATGGTTTGAGGTCCGTTATTCATCACATACGCCATCCCTGCCGAAACAGGTAAAACGGTTACAGTTGCAGTTACCGGCGCATTACCGTTAATTAACGCTCTAAAGGCAGGGACCGAATCAATTCCATTCGCCGGCGTACCGATATCAGGCCGGTTGTTAGTCCAGGTGTATGTATTTCCGGTACCGCTGAAAACCAAATCAGGAATTGATGTACCATTTAAAACAGTAATATTTGATACAGGGTTCGCCACCGGTAGCGGACTAACAAAGCCATTTACCGAAACAACCTTCCTGAAGGTGCCATCTGCGCTGGCAACTGTTACCGTTCCGCTCACATTGCCAACAGGTGCCGTTGGGCCAAGGCGAACAAATATGATATCGCTTACCAATCCCTTTGTGTGCTGTATAGTTATGCTTTGTGCGAAACCGCCAGAACTTGATGTAGACACTAAAAAACCGGCAGAAGCTATTATGGTGAAATTGCTTGTAAAATCAACTCCCGAAAATGTAAAATATTGATATTGATTGTTGGTTGATTCTGTACCGTAACAAGCTGTAATACTACCATTCATCCCGCCAACATTAACAATCTGACAATTGCCTCTGTGAGCGAAAAAGAATAGTAAAATTATTACGCCTACACAACGGAAAATTCTTCGCACGCTTTTAACCAGTTAAAGTTTAAAGAAAATTAAATATGGCAAACCATGTTTAACTTCTAAAAATAATCAATTATCTGCAATGGCGTTCACCAGAGGCCTTTTTTATTAATGAATTTTATTTAAAATGTTTTCAATTCTCAATCGTCTGTATCTTTATAAACAATAATACATTGATAACAGCCGTAATGCCCGAAGAAAAAAACAACACTATCATACATGCTATTTCGGCGTATGGTAAAAACTTGTTGGGCTTTATAAGGCGCAGGGTAAATAACGATGCCGATGCCGAAGACATTCTGCAGGATGTTTGGTACCAGTTTAGTTCGGTAATAAATTCGGAGCCGATTGAACAAACCGGTGCATGGCTTTACCGCGTGGCCCGCAACAAAATACTGGATAAGCATAAAAAGCACACCGAAACTTTATTGGATGATATACTGCCCGATACAGAGGATGAAGACGAAGCAACAGACTTTAAAGCCATCCTGATGACGGAAGCCAAAACGCCGGAAACCGAATACCTGCGCAACCTTTTTTGGGAACAATTATTTTTTGCGCTGGATGAGTTGCCCGAAGAGCAGCGGCAGGTTTTTATATGGCATGAACTGGATGATATCTCCTTTGCTGAAATAGCAGACCGCACGGGCGAAAAAGTGCAAACACTGGTATCGCGCAAACGGTATGCCGTGCTTCACTTGCGCAAAAGGCTGAAACAATTGTATGAGGAAATTACAGAATATTAAAAATTAAAAAAATGAGACCCTTTAATAGAAAAAAATTATTTTTCATCCCCTTTGCCATAGCTGCATTTGCTGCGCTGATTGGCTTTGTGGTGATGAATTTGTGGAATTACTTATTACCCGGCATTTTACATGTAGGCACCATCACTTTTTGGCAGGCCCTGGGTATTTTTATACTATGCAAAATACTGTTTGGCTTTGGAAAAGGCCCCCATCGTTTTAATGGCGGCGGTGCACCCTGGATGCGTCATAAAATGGAAGAGCGCTTTAGAAATATGAGCCCTGAGGAAAAAGAGAAATTCAAAGAAAAATGGGAACAAAGATGTGGTGGCCGCGGTCGCTGGAAAGGCGAAAACCATCATCATTTTGACAGGTGGAATGATTTTACTACCCCCGAAACAGAGAAACCTGTTGATTGAGTTAGAAGTCCGAAGTCGGGAGTTTCGAGATGAGACTTACCGACTCTCGACTTCAGACTCAAGACTCTTGACTAAAATAAACTACCGACTTAAGACTTAAAAAAATGGATATACTAATATTTACAACCAGTGTTGAAAAACCTGAACAGGTTAATGCAGTAAAGCCACTATTAAAATCAGTTCCGGCAATAAGCCAGTGGAATTTTGACCTGGAAGATTGTGATAATATTTTAAGGATTGTAGCCAACAACGTTTCGCCTCGTTTTATTGAAAGCCTGC
>JABDEQ010000079.1:7902-10711 GCA_013286985.1 Bacteroidota bacterium
GAGTATTAACAGCGTACTTTATCTATTCAAATCCATCAACATATTGTTTGCTGGTGCTGGCGGCGTACCCAATAACCGCACCTGCGCTGTCTTTAAGCAAAATAACGGGCACGCTTTTATCTGAAGGGATGCTGTTCCTTTTCATACAAACAGTCCCACAAATCAATATTACTCCCCCATTGCGCTGTTTAGTTTACTATTTACAAACGCCATAGATATATGGTTAAAACGTAGTATAATGTTAAAAAGCAAATAAAGTCCGGCTTATATATACCATAAACTTAACACACTGTTCATGATTTAATTTAATACCTATTCTACCTTTAGTGATTGAAAAACAACGTTATGAACAAAAAGTTAATTATAACCGCCCTACTGTTATTTGCTTTTTTGCAGGCTTTGCAACCATCGAAAATTTAAACGGCAGATGGACGGGTTTGCTTAAAACAGATGGCGGAGATGAGTATCCGCTGATGTATAATTTCAAGATTGATGGCAGTCAATTAAGCGGTACTGCTAAAACGCCAAAAGGCGATATGCCTATAAATGACGGCAAGATAACCGGCGACACTTTTACCTTTAACGTAATTGTTAATAACATGGAGATTGACCATAGCGGCAAGTTTTATGGAGACTCGGTAGGTGTTGACATTAGCCTGGGCGACGCAAGATCGCATGCTACGTTAAAAAGGGCGAACCCTTAAACAAAGCGTATAATATAGGCTGCTTTCCTGGTTACGGCATACCGGGGTTGTTTTTTACACTTTTTTGATACCGTGAATTTTTAATATCTGAATAACTTGTTTAGATTTAACGTAACCATTGCTGCTAAACCAGCATCTTATAAAAAACTAAAAAAATGAAAAAGAAATTTTTAACTACTACTGCCTTATTATGCTGCTTTGTGCTTTTCGTAGCCATTGTAGCAGATTTAACCGGAAAATGGACTGGTATTATTACTACCCCCGACGGACAACAAATTAGCGTTGCCTACAATTTTAAAGTTGATGGCAATACCCTTACCGGAACAGCAGATTCGCCGCAAGGATCTGTACCTATTGACAATGGTAAAATTAACGGTAACGATTTTTCGTTTAGCGTGAATGTTAGCGGTACCGAATATCCGCACACCGGTAAATTTTATACTGACTCATGCGGTATGGATATTGATTTCGGTGGTCAAAAAACACATTTCACTATAAAAAGAGCAGACAAATAATCTTTCCTCTTAAAAAAAGACTACTGATGCCCTGCAAAATTTGCAGGGCATTTTTTTTAGATTTTACTCCAACTGGTTGTAACACTTAAACTTATAATTGATCTTATAGGTACACTAAAAAACTTTACATCATGAAAAAAACCTTTTTTACAACAACTGCACTACTTTGTTGCTTTGTGGTTTGCTTCGCAATAATAGCAGACCTGTCGGGGAAATGGACGGGCTCGGTTAAAACGCCCGATGGCAATGAGTTTCCGCTTACCTACACACTTAAGGCTGATAGCGGCAAAATAACCGGTACAGCGACATCGCCACAAGGCGAGGTGGCCATTACCGACGGAAAAACCAACGGTACAGATTTTACCTTTACTGTTTCTTCTAACGGGGTTGACATTAAGCATAGCGGCAAATACTATGCAGGTGCCGATACCATTGGGCTTGATATTGATTATCAAGGCATGAAAATGCATTCAACATTGAAACGTGCACAGTAAACAATTTCCGCTTTAAAAAGCTTGGGCCTTACCACACCGGTAGGGCTTTTTTATTAAAAAAATTCATTAATTGCGATATAGCTGTACCGTTGGTTTTTCCGTCGGTAATGGCCACCTCGCCTTGTGGCGATGTCGCTGTAACGTTGGATCAAAAAGAGGCATCATAACAACATAAAATCGAATGCATATGAAAAAGACTTTTTTAACAACAGCGGCTTTGTTTTTTTGCCTGATGATATGTTTTGCGGCCATTGAAGGGCTTGCCGGAAAATGGAGTGGCACTATAAGAACCCCCGATGGTAACGATGTTGAATTAACCTATATTTTTAAGGTTGATGGCAGTAAGCTAACCGGTACTGCGCTTTCGCAGGGAGTTGAAATTCCGATTGACAGCGGTAAAATAAACGGAAACGATTTTAAGTTCAGCGTTACCAATCCGGATGGTGTTACAATTCCGCACAAAGGCAAATATTATGGCGATTCAGTTAGTATGGATTTAGATTACCAGGGAATGAATTTCCATTCCACTTTAAAACGTGCTGATAAGTAAAATATATCCGAATTTAAATTAACAAGAGGACCTGTAGGTGTAAGCAGACAAGTCCTCCTGTTAAAATAATTTCAATAAAATTCACATAATCTGCAACTTATTGTTTCAAAAGTGCATCTAATGTATACTAAACGTCCGGTGTACCTTAATGCCTATGGAAGTTGCTGCCTATATTATTAACCTCGCCGCTAAAAAAATAGCCGGCGAAGCTACCGATGATGAATTAGCGGAGCTGAACCTGCTTTTACTGGAAAATCGGGAGCTGAACAACTCGCTTAAAACCATTTTTGCTGCATGGCATAAGGTTAACTTCAGCAACACGCTAAGCGGCAAAGAAATTGAACAAAATCTGGATCTCGTACTAAAAAAAATCCATCAAAAAATAAATCCCGATGGCACATTGCCAAACGAACCATTACAAAACTGCTAACCCGCAATTATTTAGAGCAAATACAAATAGCCGTTTTTTTATTTTATTCCATTTTAGTTTTAGCGCTTAATTTTACCTTTGCGGCATATGGTACGCCGTTTTATTGCTTACTTACT
>JABDEQ010000080.1:0-1820 GCA_013286985.1 Bacteroidota bacterium
CCGGATTTCTGAAACCTAATATTTTGGCATAGGTGCTGTTTATGACGATGGCTTTTGCTGTGTCTGTTATTTGTATATTTCTGCCGGCAAGCAATTTAATATGGTATAACTTAATGTAGTTTTGGTCGCCTGCTTTTATTTCAACATTTGTTTTAACTTCCTTTTTGCCATCTTTATAAAGCCCAAAAGTAGAGTTTGTTGACCCCGATGAAGGTGCGCCATCGCCTACACTTATCATTTCTATATGCGGCAGCGAACGTAGTTTGTTTGCCAATACCTGGTTGCGGGCCGCTGTCCGGTTTTTCCATGGGCTGTTTATGATGATAATAGCATCCTTTTTAAATCCCAGGTCTTTGTGCAGTGCATAATAAATTTGTTTGCTCACCAGTATAGTCGCCATTATAAAAAACTGCGCAATAATAAACTGGGTAACCGTAAGCGATTTACGAAGCCAGGCATTACGGGTTTTTCTGCCTGCAGAGCTTGCCTGGTTTTTTAAAACCAATACCGGTTTATACGATGAAAGCATTATGGCCGGGTAAAAGCCTGAAGCAAAGCTAACTACCACAGTTAACGCAAATAAAAATACAAGTAAATAGGGCTGAGCAAAATCAACCTTAATGTCTTTAGGTACAAAATCGGCAAATAGCTTTAATATAAACGGTGCAAGCATTGCCGAAATGAGCACAGCCAGCAGCGTTACGATAAAAGTTTCACTCAAAAATTGGAAAACAAGTTGCTGCCTGCTGCTCCCCATAGTTTTACGGATACCTATTTCCTTTGCCCGCTGAGCCGCCTGGGCGGTAGTAAGATTAATAAAGTTTATACATCCCAGCAGCAGCAGAAAACCGGCAATTACCAGCAAGCCATAAAGCGTTGTTTTATTGGCGGGAGTGCTAAAATCAAAAGTCCCATAATCTGCACTAAAATGAATATCGGCCAGTGCCTGCAATGCGAAACCGTGTGTGCTCCCACTAAGATCGGAGCGCGGAGGACTGCTTTTTTTTTATTATGGCATTTAACTGTTTTGCTATGTTGCCGGGCGCTATTTTCGGGAAAAGTTTAATGAAAACCTCCGATGCTGAAGTGGTGCTTTCCCATTCTTTTAATTGCAGGTCATCGGCCAAATCTTTATTTGTTGCACCAGTACTATAAGATATAAAATCGTGAAAAGAAAGATCGGTATTTTCTTTTATGGTTTGTACAATACCGCTGACAGTTGTTTTTATGGTATCATAAGTAACAACTTTCCCAATCATTTGGTCATACGTGAGCGATGGGAAATAGAGCTTGGCCCTGTCGGAGGTTAACACCACATGGTTAGGTGCATCTAATGCGTGCGCAGATGAACCTGCCAGCCATGTATAATTAAATATCTTAAAATATTGCTGATCGGCCAGCACCACCCTGTCCTGGGCTTTGAAGCGTGTTGTGATATTTTTCTTTCCGGCTATAAACACATCAGGCGATAGGGTGAAAACCGGCGCGGTAAATTCAACACCTGTAACCTGACTTTTAATGGCCCCGGGCACCGGGCCGCAAACACCACTGGTATGACTTTGCTGCCCCTGGAACGAAAAATTGCTCACCACCCGGTATATCCGGTTACTGTCTTTATGAAATTTATCGAAAGTGAAATCGTAATGTACAATAAGGTAAATAACCAGCGCAGCACTGATACCAATTGATAAACCTACAATGTTGATCAGCGTAAATAGCTTATGCCGCCCAAAACTCCGGAATGCAATTTTAAAATAATTTTTAATCATGATACTGCGCTTTTATTTGCCTTAAATGCATTTGGATATAAAAATATTATG
>JABDEQ010000080.1:1830-10636 GCA_013286985.1 Bacteroidota bacterium
TTATAGTACTGGTGCAACAAATAAAGATTTGGCCGATGACCTGCAATTAAAAGAATGGGAAAGCACCACTTCAGCATCGGAGGTTTTCATTAAAGTTGTGAAATTGTATCAAAAGCGAACATGTAACGTTCGTTTTTATAGCAATAAGAAGCATGGGGTAAAATCGGGTTGGAGAATGACCCAAGCTAAGCTCTCGAATCAAACTGTATATGATCATCATATTTACTAACTGAATTTGGTTTGGCTTTTGTTTAAACAAATATGTATTTTTGAATTATGAGTACCATGACAATTGATATACTAAATCCGAAAGCGGCAAAGTTAATTAAGGACCTTGCTGACTTAAACCTGATTTCCATTCAAGATTCGTCAAAAAGTGGGTTTACTCATATTCTAAAAAAGCTCCGTTCTAAGTCTAAATCGGCACCCTCACTTGAAGAAATTACAAGGGAAGTTGAGTTAGTGAGAACCAGGCGTTATGAGAAGTAAGTCAAAACGAGTTATCTTAGATACTAATCTTTGGATCAGTTTTTTAATTTCTAAAAACTATTCAAAACTCGACGATCTTCTTTTTTCAAAACAATGTATTTTGATATTCAGTGCTGAATTGTTGGAAGAGTTTCTTGAAGTAGCCAACAGACCTAAATTTCGCAGGCTCTTTTCCGCTTCCGACATTGAGGACCTTATGGAAACCATTCATGAGTATGGCGACCTTATCAAGGTAACGACCAAGGTTGAGGAATGCAGGGACACCAGAGACAACTTCTTATTATCCCTTGCTCATGATGGTAAAGCGGATATCTTGCTAACAGGTGATGATGATTTGTTGGTCTTAAAGAAATATTATAAGACTACAATTATGACCATAGCTGAATTCTTAAAATAGCATACGCAAATGGCTCACCAGCGAAATTAAAAAAGAATTCAGACTTCTGCCTAATCGTCGAAATCTCAAGGAAAGATCAAATCTACTATATGTAGTATATTTTCATCTTTGCTGAAGAGCCACAAGGGCGAAGAAATCGCTACTGATAACAAAATGCTCTTTATTCACCCCAAAGCCATTCCTAAACAAAAAAAGCCTTGCAGGCATGGGGGCTGAGCCCGGTCTCATCCCGATTGCTATCGGGACAGCGACCCTCTGATTAACAACATAATTTTATATGTTTCCAAGATCTTATCCTTTACGCCGATGCTTTTTTATGCTTCCGCAAACTCTGGTAGTCGATATAGTATAATATCTTCAGCGAAAAGTTATTGTTTTTGGGTACATGAAGTGTGTTCTCAAAATTGTTGATGTAGTTTTGACGGGCCTGGTCATTATCAATAAGTGATGAATTTTTCCAATCGAAGCTCAGTTCACTTCCCGGTGATATTTCCCACACATACAGCATATCGATATTCCAGTCGTTATAATCCATGTTATTATCGGTATTGAAATGCGACGATGTCAGCGGATCAAGTGTACCTGACTGGCCCAGGTCGTAATATTGCAACACATACAATTTCGACCAGTAATGTCTCAATCTGAACGTCAGGCCCATCACATCGTTAAAGGTGTATTTGATATTGAAGATGTTTTCGATGGTTTGCACATTGCGTAGCGCAAATACAGGGTTGTTGCTTACACTGTCAACCGTGGCATAACCTGTATTGTTGATGCGCGGTGTATAAGAAAGATTTTGCCCGAATGAAAAATGGTCATTTACGCGCAGGTTATAAAACAGTACCACATCGTGTCCATAACCGCTGTGCGAATAAAATTTACGGTAAAAATAATTGCCTCCCCAGCTAAAACGGGCAGCTGGATTGTTGCTGTAATAGATGCCCGCGTTATTATTTTCGGGCGAAAGAAATACACGGCCTGCTACGCGCGGCTCATAAAAATCATTTGCCAGGCTATTGTGAGCAAAATTGAGCCCGATATAGGAAAAATCTTTCAGCTTAAAGTCGAACCCTAAAATTTGGTTAAACCGTTGATAGGTCGAGGGATTTTCCCTGCGCGAATAGTACAGGTTGCCAAATACATCCCATTGGGTGAACCATTTATTAGGCTTATAGTCGGCATATTGCATGTTAAGGTTGTGGTCGAAATAATTGTTGTTATTCAATATACCCAGGTCGTTGGGATTGTATTTATCATCTACATGGTCCTCCGTTAATATCCAGGTAAAATTGCCCGACGATCTTCCGCCCGCCCACTCGTAACTGTAACCTGTTGTTGGTTTGGTGCCAGCGCCATACAAATTGCTCATTAACCCAAAACCGCGCAGGGTATAGGTATTAGCTTTGTTATTATAAAGATTGAACACTACGCCGCCCACATCGGCAGAATAATCTTTTCCAAAACGATCTGCATTGGTATTGATCAGCGTTACCGACGAATTGTTGGCCAGGTTTTGGTCGAGAACCAGGATGTTGTAATTGACATAGGGCGATGTTTGAAACCGCCGTGTATGACCCAGACTATCCTGGATAATGGCATCTGTAGGCTCGGTTATGGCATTGAATAAACCGATGCCCAGGCCACCGGCTGTCCTCCCGGTTATTTTAAAAGCATTTAATAACTTGGTTTCGGTTGGGTTACTGATCACCTGTTCGCCGGGCTTCAGGTTGTCATAGGCTGCATCATAATTTAACGGCTGTCCGCCTACCCTTCGCGAATAAAAAATATTCCCCTTATTGAACAGTTCTGTCCCCTCCGTAAAAAATGGCCTGTTGTCGACATATTTAACCTCAAAAGGTGTAAGGTTTAATACCTTATTATCCGATTGTACTTGCCCAAAATCGGGCACCAGCGTCAGGTCGAGTGTAAAGCTTTCGTTAATCCCGTATTTAACATCCATGCCGCCATCAAATTGGGCGCTGGTATTTTTAAGCCCCGGCGTATTATAGGGATAATGATTAATGTCGGCAGAAATGTAGGGGTAAAACGCCAGGCGTACAGGCGGTGTAATGTTTTGTATGCCATGCAATTCGCCCTCTTGGTTCACAAAACCATTCTTTTTGGGGTCCACCTCATTCCAAAACAATTCCTTTTGTTCATATTGCCGGCGGCGCACCAGCTGCAGGCCCCATAGCTGCACATCTTTTTTAGCAAAGCGCAACGCTGAGTATGGGATCTTGAGCTCGGCTGTCCAACCATGCTCGTCAATGTGTGCTTTGCTTAACCATACGGCGTTCCAGGTTGGGTCTTCCGTATTGCCGTTAGGGTTTGGAGCGTATTTGGCATCAAACTGAACACCGGCCGCAGTAACGTAAAAGCCCACGGCGTTTATGCCATCGTGGTAGGTATCCAATACAACACCCACAAAATCGGATGTGCCTACGTTATCGCGATTTACTAACTCATGAGCTACTTTTTTTGCCGATGTTTCATACATGCGTGCGCCTATGTAAATCGCATTGTCATCATACAATATTTTTACTTCCGTCCGGTTTTCCTGTGTTTCGTGCCGGCCGGCAACAGGACTAAACTCAATAAAATCAGTGGCTACAGGTGCATTTTTCCAGGCCTCATCATCCAGCAGGCCGTCAATTTTAGGCGGCGTGGTAGTTTTTATGGCAACCGTTTTTTTGACCTGGTCTTGGGCAAAAACAAGGCAGGTTATAAAAGAAAAAAACAGAAGAAAGGTAAATCTCATTCTTATGGCAAACAATGTCATACCTATAAGATGCAATCTGCAACAACAGTGTTACACATTGCGTGTTAAATTTTGGTTAAAAATGGGACGACGATATATTAACACCACAGGATAAAGGTTTTTAGCTATATTGGATTATCAAATGTAAGAAACATCCTGGATTTTAGAAGAGATTCATACCTCCGATTAGTATGGAATATTTTCAGTGGGTGGTAGCTGTTTTAATCGCACTGCTAAGGTAAGTCTTAAAATAACGGGCTTTGCTCCTGATGGTGTGCAGAATTCGAACCAATTGATAGAAAATATAAGAACCGTATCCGGAATTTCTATTTAGGATATGGTTCAAATCATAAGACCTTCGCGGTTGTAATATATATAGCTGATAATCAATAATTTATAAATTATTGAAATCCTTGCCGACCATTGAAAGATATAAATAATTTGCTGAGAGTCTAAATAAAAATACACCTGTGTTCCATAAATCTGTATACAATCACGCCATATTACTTATCCCACCAAACGCGGCTTGTTAAAACATCGCCACCAGGCAAACGGGCAACGGCAGCTTTGTAGTTGACGGGGTTGGTTAATATTTCTGTCGATAGGTAAATCATTCGCCGGGGTATAGTACCCATTGTTACGTTTCCGGGGTAATTTATGGCAGTAAGCGCCGGGTACCCCGATCTTTTCCAGTTGAACCAGTTTTCAATAAAGTTAAAGGTTGTTCCGGTAGCTATCCAGTATTGCGTGTTGATCATCTGCAATGAATTATCCACAGTCGACACATCCAATGGGTTCGCGTTTAAATAACTGCTTATAGAAGCCGGACTTATACTGGTTTGTGCATCCAATTGAGTAAACGACTGCAATGCCCCGGTTACACCGTTAGCATAATGCTGCTGAGCTGTACCTTGAATATTCCAGCCACGTACCTTTGCTTCGGCCAGTAAAAGCTCCGTTTCTGCATAAGTAAACACCAGGATAGATCCACCTAATTTAAGATATACGTTGGTTCGCGGTCTGGAGTAGTTCCCTAATGCCGCATAATCGGCCCCGGTACCTGTCCCCCCGGGATAGCCGGGAGATTTGCTGATGTCTGTGGCTCCGCCTAAAAGATCATAACCATTTGGCATGCCCCGTTGCAACGATGAATCCGGGTTGCCCGAAAGTGTTTCATTGCCATTATTAGCTAAACCCGGCGCCGGGATCTCCCCAATCACGCTAAGTCGGGGGTCTTGTGTTTGTCTTAAATAGTCAATCAGCGTTTTACTCCATCGTACCTGTTCGTAGTCGGTAAGTGTTCTCATCGCTATTGAGGTGCCGTTTTGACTGGCCGAGTTGGTGGCATCGGTTTGTACTATCGCATTATCGCTGATATCATTAAAAGTGCCGCCGGCAGCAGCTTTTTCAGCCCATTTTTCTGCGGTAACCGGGTCAATCTTGGTAAGCCGCATGGCTACCCGCAGCATTAATGAGTAACCAAGTTTTTTCCAGCGTGTTATATCGCCATTATAAAAAAGATCGGCAGTTGGTTTGAATCCGTTAACATCCAGTTTGGAAATTGCATTGTCGAGGCTGGTTAACATGGCATTATAAATACTTTGCTGTGTGTCATAAACCGGATATTTAATGCCTTGTTGTGCCATATCAGCCTGCGAATAAGGGCAATCGCCGTACATGTCTGTAGTTCGCTGTAAAATTAACACAAACATGATATTGCCGATATTGATCAAATTGGAATATGCCGCCGAATCTTTTTGGATACATAGCTGCTGCATTTCTCTTATACTGCCGGCTTCTGTATAACCTTGCGTGAATATGGCTCCCTGATAATCAGTAAAATTGCCTTCATTAATATATTTATCGCCGTTATTGTAATAATAATAAGTTGATGCCAATACCTGCATCATGGTGCTTTCATAAACCAATTGATAATATCCGGTATTTGCATAATTCAGCTGCACTGTTGAAAGCAGGTTATTAGGGTCAAAATTAGTAACCGTTGATTTTGAAGGATCGGTGTTGATGTTGTTCAACTGCGTTTTAGTACAGCCGGTAAATAAAATTATGGCAGCAAGTATGGTCAAAAAAGTTTTCTTCATCTCACATCACTTAAATTTAAAATTGAGGTTAAATCCCAGGGTTCGTGCAGCGGGTAACGATTCGCCCTCTATGCCTGCATAAGTAAGATCTGGCGAAAACTCCGATTCAGGATCAATATTTTTGGTGTACTTTAATATGGTGAAAATATTACGGCCCACCAGGCTTACGGTTGCCGCCCGGAATAGCTTCCCAAACAGTGGTGGCGTAAATTCGTATCCGAGGATCAACTGCCTGAATTTTATAAAGCTGCCGTTTAAAACAGACAGAGCCGAAATGTTGGTTGCCAGCTGCGGATAATAGTTATAGGCAGGTACATTTATGGTGTTGATCTGCCCGTTATCATTTACACCTTTTGCTACTATTCCGGTTTCACGCCCGGGCAGGGTTGCCTTGTTAAGCCCATAAACGTATGAATAATCCTCGGTGGCCGAAAGTACCTTGTTGCCAAACTTGTAATCTATCAAAAATGAAAGATTGAACTTTTTGTACTTGAATGAGTTGGTAAAACCGCCATAAAAAGTGGGCAATGTGCCGCCCATGGCCTTTAGGTCGCCACGCTCGGGTATACCATCGCTGCCGATAATTATGTTGCCCATGCTATCTCTTTTATAATCATAAGCCATAACCTGGGTAATTGATTTACCCACTACCAACGCCGTATTTGCATTCAGAGGCCGGTAGGTACCGGTTAATAAATACTGACTTGAGCCATCAATAGATAAAAGCACATTATGTATCTGGCTAAAATTAATACTGGTGTTCCACGAAAAATTTGCTGTACGTATAATCCCTCCAGAAAGCATAAGCTCCAGGCCCGTATTTTTGGTTTTTCCCACATTAACATAGGCCGAAGTAAAACCTGTTGCTACCGATTGCTGTGCATTGGTAATTTCGTTGTGCGTTATCCGGTTAAAATAGGTGGCATCAAGGTTAAGCCTGTTTTGGAAAAACGACAGATTTACCCCGGTTTCGAATTCGGTTAGCGTAAATGGTTTTAAATTATAATTAGGTAATTCGGCCGAAAAACTGCCAAGCGGTATACCGTTCACTGTATTATTTGAGGTAAAGTATAGTTGCGTGGTATAGGGTTGCGAGGGCTCGCCACTTGTTTTTGCATAGCTCATCCTGAATTTTCCCGAAGTTAAATAGGGAAGAGCCAGCAAGTTTGAAAACAAAAAACTCCCTGAAACACCGGGTACAAAAATACCGCGGCTAACCGGGGGCAGCGTTGAAAAAACATCATATCTACCGGTAGCTGCAATGTCGAGCAGGTTTTTGTAATCGAAGTCGGCCGAATAATAGGCTGATTCGGTTACGATTTCTGATACATCATAAGTAGAACTGCTGCTCACCAGGTTGGATGGCGTATACAAATAAGGTATAATAAACTGAGAGCCGGTAATTTCGGTAAGATTATATTGCCGCCGGCGATAGTTTCCTCCTGCCGAAAAATTTAACGTAAGATCATGTATCAGCTTTTTATTTGCCTGAAAAAGCAGATCTGTATTCAGCTCACCCGTTTGCGACTTACTAAGCCCGTTTAGTCCACCCTGTTCATTAACCGTAAATGCTGTGCCGGTAGGCAAAACATTCAGCAACCCATCGTTACTGATATCATAACCAAGCCTCCCCTGTAAATAAACATTATCAGAGAAATTGTATTTTAAAACCGTTGCAGTTATAAAGCGGTTACGTGTTGAATTATCAACCTGTTTATTGATAACAAAGTAGGGATTGGTAATATAAACGTTGCTGTTCCATTGCGATTCGTTGCCGGTTACCGGGTTATAGCCTGGCTTTAAACTGAGTTGATTAGCGCTCGTAGCCAAAAACTCAATGCCATAATTGGCGTTCATGGGCCCATCACTTAAATACGACCTGGTTTTAGCCATTTCGTAAATGTAATTCCCGTTAAAACTTAGTTTTAATTTATCGGTGATATCGTAGGAGGTATTAAGGTTAAAGGTTTTTCTGTTAAGACCACTATTAGGAACGATGGACTCATAATTAAGATTAGAGGCCGATGCTCTGAACGCTGTCTTTGAATTACCGCCGCTAACCGAGATGGTATTGGTTAAAGCAGGTGCATTGCGGTAAAACTCATTGATGTTATTTTTTACTGCCGAGTAGGGGTAGTAGTTGCCGTCAAATTGTATGGTAGGCTTTCCGTCGAGTTGCTCGCCCCAGCTCAACAAGCCCGACGCGATAGCGCTCTGTACATTTTGCGGGCGCTCATTTTGTGAGCCCTGCCCGTATACATATTGGAAGTCGGTATTATTTATAGCATGGTCAAAAGACAGGTTTAAATTGTACTCAACCAGTGTGCTGGAATTTTTTTCTCCTGTTTTTGTGTTGATCAGGATAACCCCATTTGCGGCCCTCGCCCCATAAAGTGCCGAAGCCGCCGAACCTTTCAGTACGGTTATACTTTCAATATCATCAGGATTGATATTGCTGAAACCATCACCATAATCAGCGCCACCATATTCAGTTGCACTGCCACGTTGTGTGTTATCAATCGGAACCCCATCTAAAACAAGCAGCGGCGAACCTGCGTTCATACTTGCAGCGCCCCGCAGCAACAATCTTGAAGATGATGCCGGTCCCCCGTAAGTGCCGCTTACGTTCAAACCGGCTACTTGCCCTTCGAGTGACATGGCCACATTGGCCTCCCGGGCCGTTGTTAAATCGGCTCCCGAAATAGCTGCAACGGAGTAACCCACTTTCCAATTCTGCTTCTTTATGTTTAAGGCTGTAACCACTACTTCATCCAAGCTATGGTAAGAGCCCTGAAGTTCTATTTTCAAAGGCTGATCGGTTGCTGTAATTATTACCTGCTGAGTGTTATAACCAATATTTGAAATTTCAATAATCGTCCCTTTTATGCCATTTATCACAAACCGGCCTTGTTTATCCGTTTCGGTACCGTAATTGTTGTTTTTTACCCTGATGGATGCTCCGCTGATGGGTTGGTCTTGCTCGTCGGTTACAATGCCGCTAACTGCTACGCTTTTAATGGAATCTTTTTCTGTTCCGATGGCGATCAGGTTATTGGATGT
>JABDEQ010000081.1 GCA_013286985.1 Bacteroidota bacterium
CAAAAAACCGAGTACGAAGTTTCATTAATTGATATTGATACCGAATCGTATCAATATCTGCAAAAAAAATACCCGCAGTTAGGCAGCCGTTTAATTAATGCCGATTTTTTGGAGATGGATTTTGGCACTTTTTTTAAGGGGCCGATGGCAATTATTGGTAATTTCCCATACAATATATCATCGCAAATACTTTTTAAAGTGCTTGACAACCGGCAGCAAGTGATCGAAGTAGTTGGCATGTTTCAAAAAGAAGTTGCAGAACGCTGTTCGGCAAAGGCAGGCAGTAAAGAATATGGCATATTGAGTGTTTTTTTGCAGGCTTATTATAAGGTAGAGTATTTATTTACCGTAAAGGCCGGTGTTTTTAACCCGCCGCCAAAGGTGTTATCGGCAGTTATCCGTTTAACCCGTAATGAAACTGCTGAGCTGGATTGTGATGAGAAATTGTTTTGGCAGGTAGTAAAAGCCGGATTTAACCAACGGCGCAAAACTTTAAGAAATGCGCTGTCATCGCTCATCAATAAAGAAAAAATGGCAACAGAATCAATGCTCGATCTGCGCGCCGAGCGGCTAACAGTGAATGATTTTGTTAAACTAACAAAAGAAATTTCAGCTAACAGGTAACATGGCGCTGGTTTTAAATATCACGATGCCATTAGCTAATTTCAATGGTAACAGTTTGCGCCGCAGGGTATGCCGTTTTAATTGACTGGGCCAGTCGTTTTATAAAAATGTAATTGGTTGTACCACCAATTACAGCACCCACTACCGGCACTAATCGCTCGGCAGTGCGGGTTCCCAGCATCATCAATAATTTTTCTGCCAACTCTTCCATCATCGTTTTTGACAAGGCAACGCCGGCCTCCACTTTTAACGATGTGGCTACGAGCGACATAAATTCATCAAAATCAATTTCATAACTGCCCCGGTTTTGATACATAATGGCCATCGTTATTCTGAATTGCTGGGTAATGAGATTAGCAAAATCAAAAGGTATCCCTGCAATTAACGTAAGCATACCGCCGCTGCCTGATATTATTCCCGATCCCGCAGCAAGGCAGGCGCATTGTTCAATAAACTTATCCAGCCCCATTTTATCAACCCCTTTTTTAATATTAAGCTGGTTAATGTGGATGAATACTTGTTTAAATCCTATATCTGCAAGTTTTTTACTTTGCAGTTTTATATCTGTACCTATTTTTTTAAATCCGATAATTTTCATCTTCTTAAATCCTGATCACGAACAATTTATATCTGTTCGTTATTACAAGTGCTATTCCCGTGCCAGTTTGATAAACTTGCTAAAATGTCATCTTTATTAATAAAAAAATCAACTGTACTTAAAGTAACGCCCTCATTTTATAATTTTACCGTTTTACACAAATATTAAATCGCTTGGAAAAAAGTATTTTAATTGTTGACGATATACATCCCGTTTTTATAGAACGTGCCGAAGCTATAGGATATAGCTGTGATTACCGCCCGTTGATAAAGCCCGATGAGGCATTGCAGGTTATTGGTAATTACGAGGGCCTTGTTGTTCGTTCAAAATTCAGACTGAATAAAAAATATCTTGATGCTGCCGTAAAACTGCAATTTATTTGCCGCGCTGGTGCGGGAATGGATAATATAGATGAAGCTTACGCAGCCGAAAAAAAAGTTACTTTAATTAATGCTCCCGAAGGAAATATGGATGCCGTTGGTGAGCATGCAATAGGCTTATTGCTGGCATTGATGAACAATTTGAGGGTTGCTGATGCCGAAATTCGCGCGGGAAGCTGGAAACGTGAGGCCAACCGCGGATACGAGCTGAAGGGGAAAACGGTAGGTATTATAGGTTACGGTTTTATGGGGCATAGCTTTGCCAGTAAGTTGGCCGGATTTGGCGTAAATGTTATTGCGTACGACAAATATAAAACTGGTTTTAGCGACCAGTTTGCCCGCGAAGTGAGCATGGAAGAAATTGTTAAGCACAGCGATGTAATAAGCTTTCATATTCCGCTAACAAATGAAACCAGGGGAATGATTAATGACGAGTATTTATTCCATTTTAAAAGGCCAATCTTTTTACTCAATACTGCGCGCGGTCAGATACTTAAAGTTAATGCTGTGTTGAATGCCATTAAACAGGGCAAAATATTAGGTGCCGGCCTTGATGTGCTGGAAACAGAGAAATTCCCGGCACTGGCAGAGCAGGAGTGGTTTGAAGAGCTGCGCCAATCAGACAAAGTTTTATTAAGCCCCCATGTAGCCGGATGGACGTTTGATTCCTATCGTAAAATAAGCGAAGTTATGGCAGAGAAGCTGTTAGTCTTGAGTCTGAAGTCCTAAGTCTAAAGTTCTTTTTGACCTTAAGACTTAGGACTATTGACTTAATATAACATTATCAATCAGCCTTGTTTTGCCGACTTTGGCTGCTACAAGCACTACCGTTATTTGGGAATGGCTGTCGGCCGGGAGCAAGGTTTTACCATCTGCAATTTCAAAATAATCGAGCTCTACACCTTCTACAGCACTTATTATTGATTCCGCTTCGTATTGTAATTGCTGCATTTTGCTTATATCGAAGTTTTCTTTAACCCAATTAAGGGTTTTTGATAAAATAAGCGCATGTTGCCTGTCGGTTGCTGTTAAATGAATATTTCTTGAACTCATGGCTAAGCCATCAGCTTCGCGTTTAATAGGGCACATTACCAGCCTCACTGGCATTTTCAACAGGTCAACCATTTTGCTGATGATTGAAAACTGTTGGTAGTCTTTTTGTCCGAAGTAGGCGGTATCCGGATTTACGATATTAAACAGTTTTGAAACCACCTGCGTAACGCCCTGGTAATGCCCTGGCCTTGATTTTCCCTCCAGCAATTGCTCCATCGGGCCTATTTCTAAATGCCAATGTTCATTATCATCATAAATTTCGCTTACAGGAGGGTTAAATAGCACATCGCAGTTAACTTGCTCAAGCATAGCGATATCTGCTTCCAGGGTGCGCGGATATTTTTCGAGGTCCTTGGGGTCGTTAAACTGGGTGGGGTTAACAAAAATGCTGCAAACCACAACATCATTGCCTTGTTGCGCCTGTTCAATTAGCGAAATATGCCCCTGGTGAAGCGCTCCCAATGTAGGTACAAAACCAATGCTTTTGTTGGCATTTTTAATTTGTTGCAGATGTTGCTGAAGCTCTTTTTTGGTGGTGAAAACTTTCAATGTGCTTATTATTAGTAATATCCGGTTAAGGATAAATTTAGCTGGTTAATTACAGCCGCTAAATACGGTAATATGATTAAAATTAAAGCAATATTAATTGCTTTTTCGGGGTAAAGTTGCGTAACTTCTTTAAAATTACCAAAAGTAACTTGCTCAATTCGTTGTCAATTCATATAATAATGCTTATATTTGCAAACTCAAATTTTTTTGGATTCTTAATTATAATTTAATACTGATATAGTGATGGGTAAATCTAAGCTCTTGTTTATAACTCACGAAATGTCTCCTTTCCTCGAACTCTCAAAAATTTCTGAAATTACACGCCAGCTACCGCAGGCTATGCAGGAAAAAGGTTACGAAATCCGTATCCTTATGCCTCGTTTCGGGAATATTAATGAGCGCAGGAACAGGTTGCACGAAGTGATCCGTTTGTCGGGGATGAATATCATTATTAACGATAATGACAATCCGCTGATCATCAAGGTTGCATCCATTCCGGCTGCACGCATGCAGGTTTATTTTTTGGATAACGAAGAGTATTTTCAGCGAAAACACGTTTTTACAGACAAAGAAGGTAAGTTTTACGCCGATAATGACGAGCGTATGATCTTTTTTTGCAAAGGAGCGTTGGAAACAGTTAAGAAATTAGGTTGGGCTCCTGATGTAATTCATTGCCACGGTTGGATGAGTGCATTGGTACCGGCTTATTTGAAAACTACTTACAAAGACGATCCGACTTTTAAAAATTCAAAAATCATTTATTCAATTTATGAAAATGATTTTGCGGGAAAACTTGATGCTGATTTTTCGCAGAAAGCTGTTATGGGCAACATGACCGAAAAGCACACCGAAGTTTATAAGCCTGGCACAAACGCAGCATTATATGGCGGCGCTATTCAATACAGTGATGGTATTGTTTTGGGCAGTGAGAATATTGATGAAGAAGTGTTAAATTATGTTAAAAACAGCAATAAATCGGTTTTAGAGTTTGAATCTACCGCTGATTTCGAAAATTATTACAATTTTTACGACGAAATTGCTAATGAAGAATTGGCGCATGTTGTATAAGCTTTGAGATTATATATGAAATTTTTCCGCTTAGACTTATTGACCTTGTTAATAAGTCTTTTTATTTTGAATAGTTGCAAAAATCAGAACGCTATTGGTTTAGGTGTGCAGCCCAATCAGTTGAATGGATCGTTAATTACTAATTCAACAATAGTAACCTATACCGTTCCTGAAGATTCTGTAATTACCTCGGGTCCGTTGAATAAAAATCCACTGGCTTATTTTAATGATCCTATTTTTGGATTAACAGTATCTGATTTGGCAACTGATATAAACTTACCCAACGAAGGTGCTTTTACCTTACCTACCGGTACTATTTTTGTTGATTCGGCCCGTTTAGTATTGTATTATGCTAATGGTTTTTACGGAGATCAGCTTACTACTAACTATGTGGTAAATGTATACCAGTTGGCTTCCAGGTTTAATGGGGATACGGCTTATTACAATACCAAAAAGTTTAACGTCAATTATTCAAATCTTATAGGTTCGTTAAAATTCAATGCAAGACCAACGGATTCGATTAAGATTTTTAATATTATATCCGGTGCACCTGATACCCTTATAAAGGTGGCTCCGCAGATAAGAATTCCTATAAGTACCACATTCGTTAACAATGACTTTTTTAACGTTGGAAGTTTGGCGCTTGGTTCAAATGCCATTTTTAACAACACTTTAAAAGGCTTGTATTTGACTATCGATAAATCAAAAACTTCAGGTCCGGGTGGTATCATCATGGTAAAACCAACCGATTCGCTGGCTATTTATTACCGTACTGTAAACGGCGCTACAATTGATACAGCTGTGATTTATTTGCCGATTACTAAAATGGCGGCATCCATACAACATACTTATACAGCAGCGATAAAGACCGAATTGGCCGATACTGGCACTTCACGCGGCGTGGTTTATTTACAGGGGCTTGCTGGTTTAAGAGCTAAAATAAGTTTCCCTAATTTATTGACAAGCCTTAGAAAAGACCTGGCAAACAGAGATAGTGATATTATTTTAAACCGGGCCGAGCTGGTAATTATACCAAGCCCCGGCTCAACTATTCCATATCAGCCATTGCCTAAAATAACTATGTACAGGCTTGATATAGCGCATCAGCGGGAATTGCTGCAAGATGCTAATGCTGCCGACCCACGTTCGGGCGGTGTGAGTGTTTTTGGTGGATTTTATAGCTCGGCAACTTCAACCAATGGATCCAATGAGTATCATTTTATCATAACAGCCTTCCTGCAAGATCTTTTGTCAGGTAAAACGGTCGATTATGGCACTTACATAGCACCGGTTGATACAACAAACACTACCAGTGTTGATTTTCAGGCAACGTCCCAGGTAGCTGCAAGAACCATGGCTGTAGGTGGTAACTCAACATCGCCATATAAAATGACGTTAAATATCATTTATACCAAAATACGTAAATAGATTTTGCCCCGAAAGGCGTAAAGATTTTGAAGTCCGAAAGGTGTGCTGTTTGAAGCGCATCTTTCGGACTTTTTTTGTGCTTACAGGTTTTAGTAAATTATAAGTAGGGGGTACTTTTTAAAAAAATTTAATTATAGCGGCTCCCTCCAATCATCACCGCCCAATGGGTAATCTTAGTATTTTTGCGTTTTAATATTTATATTCTATTTATGTGCGGAATAGTAGGTTATATAGGCTTCAGGGAGGCATATCCCATTATAATTAAAGGTTTACACCGTTTGGAATATCGTGGTTACGACAGTGCCGGTATTTCATTATTTGATAACGAATTAAAGGTTTACAAAAAAGCCGGCAAGGTAAGCGACCTGGAGAATTTTGTAAAAGATATTGATCTGGGTGGCTCTATGGGAATGGGGCATACCCGCTGGGCCACACACGGCGCACCAAGCGATCGCAATTCGCATCCTCATTCGTCCGGTAATCGTAAGCTTACTATTATTCATAATGGTATAATAGAAAACTACGGTATTATTAAAGAAACTCTGACAAGTAAAGGTCATGTTTTTAAAAGTGATACCGATACCGAAGTGCTGATACACCTGGTTGAGGATATCCAAAACGAAACAGGCCTGGACCTGCGCGAAGCGGTAAGGGTTGCTTTAACTAAGGTTATTGGTGCCTATGCTATTGTAATTATGAGTGCCGATGAACCGGATTTGCTGATTGCCGCCCGTAAAGGAAGCCCGATGGTAATTGGCGTAGGGCAGGGCGAATATTTTATAGCATCGGATGCTACTCCTATTGTTGAATACACAAAAAACGTAATTTATTTAAATGATAACGAGGTAGCCTATATCCGCCGGGATGATCTGTTGATTAAGAATATAGACAATATTGTTCAAACGCCCTACATACAGGAGTTGGATTTAAAGCTGGAGGCGCTTGAAAAAGGCGGCTACGACCACTTTATGCTGAAAGAGATATATGAGCAGCCCCGTTCTATACGCGATTGTATGCGCGGCCGTATATACTCCCAGCAAGGTAAGGTTCAATTGGGCGGTATAAAGGAATATACCGAGAAGCTCAAAAATATCGACCGGATAATAATTGTGGCCTGCGGTACCTCGTGGCATGCCGGCCTGGTGGGCGAATATTTGATTGAAGAATATGCACGTGTACCGGTGGAAGTTGAATATGCATCGGAATTCAGATACCGTAACCCGATAATTACCGAAAAAGACCTGGTTATAGCGATATCGCAATCCGGAGAAACGGCAGATACTATGGCCGCCATTGAATTGGCCAAAGAAAAGGGTGCTACCATTTTCGGGATTTGTAATGTGGTGGGTGCTTCTATTCCGCGTACCACACATGCCGGTGTTTATACCCATGCCGGGCCTGAAATAGGCGTAGCATCAACCAAGGCTTTTACGGCGCAGGTTACTGTTTTAACGCTGATGGCTTTTTACATTGCCCAACAACGCGGAACTATTACCCAGAGTAAGCTGGTTGAACACTTAACCGAACTGAATAATATACCCGAGCTGGTTGAAAAAGCTTTAAAATCAAATGATCATATAAAAGAAATAGCTGCAAGGTTTAAAGATTCAACCAATTGTTTGTTTTTAGGCCGTGGCAGTTCATTCCCTGTTGCGCTGGAAGGTGCCCTGAAATTAAAAGAAATTTCATACATCCATGCCGAAGGATATCCGGCTGCAGAAATGAAACATGGCCCTATCGCATTGATTGATGACGAGATGCCGGTTGTATTTATTGCTACCAAAGATTCTTCGTACGAAAAGGTAATTAGCAACATACAAGAGGTAAAAGCGCGCAAAGGCCATGTAATTGCCATTGTTACCGAAGGCGATACAGAGGTAAAAGGAATGGCTGATTTTGTTATTGAAATTCCGCAGACAGACGAAGCCTTTGTGCCACTGCTCGCCACTATCCCGCTACAACTGCTGGCTTATCATATAGCCGTAATGCGCGGCTGCAACGTTGATCAGCCACGTAACCTGGCAAAATCAGTTACCGTAGAATAAGGTAAGGGCTTATTTCCTTTTGCCGATAGCGAACAGGCTTGCATTTAATATAGTGCAAGCCTGTTTGCTTTTAGGGTTATTATTTGGTGTGTTAAACGTTGCTGTAGGCTGTAAATTCAGTTTTCTCATCGCCTCATCAATTTGGCCCTATGATGATCTTTTTCCGTAACGATCATTATGTATTCCTTTAAACAAAATCATATAAATACTGTTCGGATAATGGAGTATGTTATCCAAAAGTTAATGATATCTATTCCTGACAAGTAATTTGTTGTAATATTTGAAATTCTTTATTAAATTTGTAAGTAGTTGTTTTTGAGTTTATTTATAGTTTTTTTAAACTTAATTCAGATTTGTAATTTCTTTTTGATTAATAAAATATTGCTTATTAATTGCAACCCGCTAATTAAAATGATCGTATAAAAAAGTAAAAATCACCTAAATCTCATTTTACCATACAATATGCAAAAGGGATTACAAGCCGGATATTGGGAATGGGATATGAAGGGTGACTTGCCCTTTGATAACCTTGAGCTGATGAGCAGGTTGGGATATAAAAAATCTGACCTCAAGCTGCGTCCGTTTTGGCTTGGAAAAATTCCTGATGATAGTCTCCAAGTACTTCGCCAACAATTAAAGATCCATATCGACAGCCATGCCAAAATGCCTTTTAACCAGGAGGTGTGTTTTTTGCGCGAAGGCGATACTCCCCAATATATAATATTTACCGGCAGAATAATTAAGTGGGATAAAAACAAGGAGCCCTTATTGATGCTCGGCAGCTATTTTAATGTTACCCATCAGCATGAAACTGAAGTTGAACTTGAACAAGCAAGAAGCTTTTTAAACAGAACCAACCAGGCAGCATTAATTGGGGGCTGGGAAATTGACATGGAGACGCTAAAAGTTAGCTGGACCTTGGGAACAAAGAGGTTATTTGGCCTGCCGGATGATTTTACTCCGGATAAAGATAATTTTAGTCATTTTTTTTACGATGGAGATCGGGAGGAATTAGAGGCGGCTTTTGGATTGGCGGTAACCGAAGGAAAATCCTATGATCTGGAATTAAGGATAACCAATACCAGCGGCGAAGAGATATGGACACGAACTATCGGCCAGTCGGACTTTGAAGAAGGCAGATGCAGGCGGGTTTATGGCACTTTTCAGGATATTACCCGGCAAAAGCGAGATGAGGAAAAGGTATTGATGAAAAAAAGGCAACTGGAAGCTTTTATCAGTACGGCACCGGCAGCATTGGCTATGCTCGACAGATCATTTAATTATATTGCCGCAAGTAAAATATGGATGGCATCGTATAATGTAGATGTCGCTGCCATCATCGGAAAAAACCATTTGGAAGTATTTCATGAAATATCTGACGAGTGGAAAGAATACATGCGACGGTGTGTGCTTGGCGAATCGTTTAAGAGAGATGAAGATCCTTTTTACCGGCGCGATGGTAAGCTGGAATGGCTGCGATGGGAAATAAAGCCCTGGTACGAAGAGCCGGGAAAAGTTGGCGGAATACTTTTATTTACTGATCTCATCACTGAGAAAAAGAAAGCCAAAGAAGATTTGATAAAAGCCAAAGAAGAAGCCGAAGTTGCACTTCAGGCTAAATCGCGGTTCCTGTCGGTAATGAGTCATGAAATCCGTACCCCGATGAACGCTGTGATAGGGTTTAGCAATCTTTTGCTGGAAAACCCAAGGGAAGATCAGGAGGAGTATTTAAAATTGCTGAAATTCTCGGCGGATAACCTGCTGGTTATAATAAACGATATTTTGAGCTTAAGCAAAATGGATGAGGGTATGGTAACCCTTGAGATGGTAGATTTTAATTTGAAAGAACTGCTTGAAAACGTTTGTGCCATTAACAAACAAGCCACTATAGAGAAGGGTATTGGACTCAAATTATGTTACGATAACCGGTTGCCACTGATAATTAAAGGAGATACGGTAAGCTTTGGGCAGGCACGTCGTTTTGATGTTAGAAACAAAACCGATCACACAAAAAAATACAGCATCGAGTTACAGAATGGTTCATTATTATTGATGAAGGGCGACATGCAACATTATTGGGAGCACCGTATAGCAAAATCAAATAAAGTTTTAGGGGGGCGAATAAACTTAACTTTCAGAGTTATTAATAAGTAAGCATCCCTGAAGTTTACGAAATTGTTGCTCTGGAATATTTTTTTACCATATCATAAAGCTCCGAAGGGTTAAATGGCTTACTAATCCATGAATTCATACCGCTGGCCAATATTGATTGCTTAATATCTCCTATTAAAGATGCTGTAATGGCAACTATTGGCACTGACGAATATTTACCACTCATTGCCCGTATTTGCCTGGCCGCTTCATAACCATCCATCACCGGCATTTGTAAATCCATTAATATTAAATCATATTCTTTTGTCCACATGGCCTGCACGGCAATCAACCCATTTTCTGCAACATCACATTCCACTCCCCATTGCTGCAGATAACGTTTCACCACCAAAACATTTATGGCGTTATCTTCGGTTAAAAGCACCCTCACTCCCTTTAACTCATCCGAATGTTTGTACCCTTTATCAATACCCAATTGGGTGGTTATTGTTTCGTTATTTAAAACCTCGCCTTTCTCCAACTTTAATGTAAAATAAAAAGTTGAGCCTTCTCCCTGCTTGCTTTTTATTTTAATATCCCCTCCCATCAGTTCCACCAGTCGCTTGCATATAGCAAGGCCGAGCCCTATGCCGCCAAACTTACGGGTAGTTTCAGAGCTGGCCTGGGTAAATATTTCAAAAACGTAATCTTGTTTCTCTTCCGGAATACCTATACCGGTATCCTTAATCTCAAAACAGA
>JABDEQ010000082.1:0-9574 GCA_013286985.1 Bacteroidota bacterium
ATTGGCAAATATGCCGGGCTTGAAAAAGTGGAGGTGACCGGCAAAATGCAGGAAATGATACGCCTGGTATATGCCGACAACGATTTGCTTTATGTGAATATTAACTCGCTAAACAGGATCTCAAAATATAGTGGTAAGGAGGGCACCGTGCCCAGAATGAATAAGCTGGGTACCGATACCTGGGAAAAGCTGAAGAAAACCACAAAAAAAAAAGTTAAAGACATTGCCCGCGATTTAATCAAGCTTTATGCTTTACGGAAGTCGCAGCATGGTAATGCTTTTTCGAGAGATACCTATCTGCAAACGGAACTGGAGGCTTCCTTTATTTATGAGGATACGCCCGACCAGGAAAAAGCCACCAGCGATTTTAAACGGGATATGGAATCACCTCACCCGATGGACAGGTTGATTTGTGGCGATGTTGGCTTTGGCAAAACAGAAGTAGCTGTACGAGCCGCGTTTAAAGCCGTTGCAGATAGCAAGCAGGTAGCCATATTGGTGCCCACTACTATTTTAGCCGCGCAGCATTACAAAACATTTTCGGACAGGTTGAAGGGCTTCCCTTGCAATATAGATTATGTGAACCGGTTTAAATCGAGCAAGCAGATTAAGGAAACGCTGGAAAAACTGAAGGAAGGAAAGGTTGATATTATTATTGGTACACATCGCCTGGTGAGTAAGGATGTAAAGTTTAAGGACCTGGGTCTGATGATTATTGATGAGGAGCAGAAGTTTGGCGTATCAACCAAAGAAAAGCTGAAACAGATGCGCGCCAATGTGGATACGCTTACTTTAACGGCAACCCCGATACCTCGTACGCTGCATTTTTCGCTGATGGGCGCACGCGATCTTTCAATCATATCAACCCCGCCGCCAAACAGGCAGCCTGTGGTTACCGAATTGCATGTGTTTAATGATACGCTGATAAAAGAAGCCGTTGAACACGAGATAGACCGTGGTGGCCAGGTGTTTTTTATCCACAACCGGGTGAGCGATCTGATGCAGCTGGGCGGCATGATACAAAAATTAGTACCAAAAGCAAGGATAGGTATAGCACACGGACAACTGGAAGGCGATGCGTTGGAAGACGTGATGCTGAAATTTGTGAACAATGAGTATGATGTGCTGGTAGCCACTACTATTATTGAAGCCGGTTTGGATATCCCCAATGCCAATACCATTATCATCAACTATGCCCACATGTTTGGTTTGAGCGATTTGCACCAGATGCGGGGCCGGGTTGGCCGGAGCAATAAAAAGGCTTATTGTTATTTGCTTAGTCCGCCGCTGTCAACGCTTACCAGCGAGGCACGCAAGCGCCTTAGCGCAATTGAGGAGTTTAGCGATTTAGGCAGTGGTTTTAATGTTGCCATGCGCGATCTGGACATCCGCGGCAGCGGTAACCTGCTAGGGGCGGAGCAAAGCGGTTTTATTGCCGAAATTGGTTTTGAAATGTATCATAAGATACTGGACGAAGCTATACACGAGCTGAAAGATGATGAGTTTAAAGGCTTGTTCCCCGAAGATAAACCCAGACCGTACATTTCATTTACTCAGATTGATACCGACCTGGAAATATTGATACCCGACGAGTATGTCACCAGCATATCGGAGCGCTACAACTTATACACCGACCTATCCAAACTGGAAAACGAAGTGGAGCTGAAAGCCTTTGAGCAACAACTGCATGATCGTTTTGGACCGATACCTCCGCAGGTTAATGACCTGCTAAACACCATGCGCCTGCAATGGCTGGGCAAAGCTATCGGTTTTGAAAAAATATCGCTTAAAAAGAATGTGCTGCGTGGTTATTTTATCACCAACCAGCAATCGCCCTATTTTGAAACGGATGCATTCAGGCAAGTACTTTCATTTGTGCAGGCCAACCCACGCAGGTGCAATTTGAAAGAGGTTAAAAACACGCTGCGCTTAAGCATTGACGGTGTTAACAGCATTGACCAAGCAGTAGAATTGCTGAGTGGGATAGCTGAACCGGTTGGGGTGTAGATTGATTTCGGAAGTGCGCCACCGCTAAAGCTAAGGCGGCACGCGGTCGGAGTTTCGATTTCGGAATTTGCTCTTCCCCCCGCGTCATTGCTGTAAAATAATTTCGGAAGTCGGAATTTATGCATTTCTCTCCGCGCGTCATTGCGAGACGAAGCAATGACGCGCGGGGAAGAAAGTCTGTTTCACTTAAAATTTACGGTTCAATGATTAGCGGGTGCAGAGATTGCTTCGTACCTCGCAATGACGCTTGGAGAGGTATTCCGAAATCCCAATTATTTCACTCTCTTATAAATATCCTTCAAATTTCTGCCCATTTCTTTGTAATCGAGGCCGTAACCCACTACAAATTCATTTTCAATTTCGAAGCCTACGTATTTGAGTTCGTCTATTTTTTTGAGCAGGGCTGATGGTTTTAGCAGCAGGGAGCAAAGTTTTATGGAGGCGGGTTGTTTTACTTTTAATTTTTCGAGCAGATAATGGGCGGTGTTACCGGTATCGACAATATCTTCAATAATAATAACTTCGCGGCCTTTAATATCTACGGTAAAATCAATATCGTCGCGTATTTTGAGGCTGCTTTTGGTGCCGCCATAGTAAGATGCCAGTTTGGTAAAGGTAATTTCGCAGGGGATGTCAATTTGTTTAATCAAATCGGCTATAAACAAAAAACTGCCGTTTAATACGCCCACAAATACGGGGATGCAATGTTTATAGTCTTCACTTAACTGAAGCCCGATTGCCTTGGTACGTTCCTCAATATCCTTCGCTTTTATCAGTGGTGTAAACTCCAGGTCAGCAATTGTTGTTTTCATGCTACTAATTTAAAAAAAAAGTCGGAAATAGCTGTGTATAGCATGATAAGCGAAATAATACAAGGCCCCGCGTCGATATAGAATTTTTTATAGCGTTGGGTTTTAAAACCCATCGCTATGTTTTAAAAAACTTATCTTTGCCGCTTACATGACAGATTATCAGGTTTATACTTTATCCAATGGCATCAGGATACTTTTCAAACATGCGCCATCAACCATAACACATTGCTGTTTTATCGTAAATGCCGGCTCGCGCGATGAGCTGGACAACCAAATAGGGCTGGCGCATTTTATTGAACATTTGCTGTTTAAAGAAACGGAAAAGCGCAATACCAACCAGATTTTAAACCGCCTGGAACTGGTAGGTGCCGATTTAAACGCATATACTACAAAGGAATATACTTGTATACACGCCTCCCTGCTAAATCAGCATTTGGAGCGTACGGTTGACCTTTTTGAAGATATTTTGTTCCATTCAACTTTTCCGGAGGACGAGCAGGAAAAAGAAAGAGGTGTTATTCTGGATGAAATAGCATCGTATCTGGATCAGCCGGAAGAAGCTATACAGGATGATTTTGAGTGTCTTTTATTTAAAGATCATCCTATTGGTCAGAATATTTTAGGTACACCGGAAACAGTGGGTAAGCTCAACAGCCAGGATATAAAGGACTTTATGCTGGCCAATAACAATACATCAGAAATGGTTTTTGCCGTTTTTGGCGATTATGATTTCAAAAAAGTAGTTAAGCTATCCGAAAAATATTTTGGTTCGGTACCTGCCAACGACTTGAAAAAACACCGCGTAACACCCGGACTTAATACAAAAGGTAACTATATTTTTACAAAGCCAATATCGCAGAGCCACTGCATTATAGGTAACCAGGCTTACGCTTCGAATCATCAACATAAAACGGGTTTGCTGCTTTTAAACAATATGCTGGGTGGTTTGGGTATGAGCAGCAGGCTTAACCTGGAAATAAGGGAGAAATACGGCATAGCTTACACCATCGAATCAAACTATACGGCACTAACCGATACGGGGATCTTTTCTATTTATTTTGGTACCGATAGCGAAAAAACTGAAAAGGCAACAAAGCTTGTTCATAAAGAACTGAAAAAGCTGCGTGATCAAAAATTGGGCACCCTGCAATTGCATCAAACTAAAGAAAAATTTATTGGCCAGATAGCCCTGGCCGAAGAAAGCCGGATGGGCCTGATTATTTCGATGGCCAAAAGCCTGATTGATTTTAATTATGTAGACAGCCTGCAGCAGGTTTTTGACAAAATTAACGCGGTAACTGCCGATCAATTGTTAGAAATAAGTAATGAAATTTTTGATAATAACAGGTTGGTAACATTGCTGTTTGAGCCTAAATAATATTCCTGTATTTTTGTACTTTAAATTATTACGAGATAATACCTCATAATAAACCGGTATAACTAAAAGCACATCATATTAATAAATGAAATATCCTATTATAGCATACGGCGATCCTGTTTTAAGAAAAAAGGCTACAGCTATTGAGCCTGATGAGTATCCAAATATCAAAGAACTGGTTGACAATATGTTCGAAACTATGTATGCTGCTCATGGCGTAGGTTTGGCTGCTCCGCAGGTTGGTCTTTCTATGCGTTTGTTTGTAATTGATGCTACGCCTTTTGATGATGACGACGCCAGCTTAAAGGATTTTAAAAAAGTTTTTATAAACGCCGAGATGCTTGATGAAGCCGGCGAAGAATGGGCCTTTAATGAAGGGTGTTTAAGTATTCCGGATATAAGGGAAGATGTTTACCGTTGCCCGGTTATTAAACTTTCTTATTATGATGAAAACTGGAAGCACCATGAAGAAAAATTTAAAGGGATGGCCGCCCGTGTTATTCAGCATGAATATGATCATATTGAAGGCAAATTGTTTACCGACAAGTTAAGCCCGCTGCGCAAACGCCTTATTGAGAAAAAGCTCAACGATATTTCGAAAGGGATTGTTGATGTGGAATATAAAATGAAATTTCCGGCAGTTAAGAAGGGGCGGTAGTCTTTAGTCCATACCATAGTCTTTAGTCCGAAGTCGATAGTCGATAGTCCATAGGACCCCAGACTCCAGACTCAAGGAATTCGGGCTATAAAGATAGAGTAAATGGTTTAATTGCCTTCTGTGCTGCTGGGTGAGCTGTTTGATAGGCTGCTGCGAGACTTATCACCGTCGGCGATTTCTTTGATCAGACTGCCCCAGTTAAACGGATTTAACAGCGGGTTGGTGATAGAGTGTGAATTTAAGACATCATTATGAAAATCCTGGAAACTGCCTATCTCCGGGCCATCTCTCCGTAGCGTACGCTCCAATGATGAAATGGATGAGGCGCTGACATTCTTTTCGGCTATTGCCAGATCATCATCAGCAAGTTTCATGGAGATAAACTCTTTGGTAAATTCCTCGGTAGTTGCCCATGGGAAAACCTTGAAAACAGGCAAATTAATAATTTGCGGTTTTAGCTTTACGTGGGTAATATAACTGCGGGTAGGTAAATTTGCCGGAATAACTACAGTTACTGTAGCATAACCTACTGATGAAAAGCGGATAGTATCCTGCTCATGTGCCACAAACGAAAAGAAACCCTGGTAATTAGAAAGATAAACCTGACCCTTGTTTGATAGGTTTACAATGCTAACATAAGGCACGGTTACTTTTGTACTATCAGCATTATGTATAATACCGGTAAACTGCACAATGGGTTTTTCCTGCTTTTGAGCAAAAGCAGTTGCGGTAAGCAGGGTTAAAAATATGATGCCAATTAACTTCTTCATACTAATCAGCTTAGAGCTACTAACAGGGTTCAATCTTAAATAGGGGTTAAAATCTTAAACAAAAATAGCTTATTGATTTTACACAAATAGTAATTTAACAAAACTTAACACTACCTCATGTTTTCGGGCAATACGGCGTTAGGATCGTCAATATCAGTTAAATTTATTGCATCTACGCCGGTAATTTCGGGAACAGCTTTTTTAATAGCCTCCTCAATACCTGCTTTTAGTGTCATAATACTCATTGGGCATGATCCGCATGCGCCAAGCAGTTTCAGCTTCACCACGTTATCGGCGGTAATTTCTTCTACCGAAACGTTGCCACCATCAGTCAATAAATACGGTCTGATAGTATCTAAAGCGGCTTCAACCTGATCTAATAAACTCATTTGTACCAATTTGTAAAAGTAAAGTTATTAATTATTTACCAAAGTTGCGTTATTTATAGCATTAGCGTTACAAATGGCCACCTGCTGGGCCACTTTTTGCGCCATTTCAATAAAGGCATTGGCCATAATACTGCCATCATCCAACACAATGGGTTTACCCGCATCGCCTGAGTCACTGATACCTTTTACCAGCGGAATTTCGGCCAGGAATGGCACATCCAGTTGTGCAGCAAGTTTCTTGCCACCGCCTTGTCCAAAAATATAATACTTATTTTCAGGAAGCTCAGCAGGCGTAAAATAGGCCATGTTTTCAATAATGCCCAGTATCGGTACGTTAATGGCGTTCATCATAAACATCCCTATCCCCTTTTTAGCATCAGTGAGGGCCACATTTTGTGGAGTGGTTACAATTACTGCGCCGGTTACCGGGAAGGTTTGCGTAACTGTGATGTGTATATCACCTGTGCCGGGCGGCAAATCAACAATCAGGTAGTCGAGCTCGCCCCAGTCGGCATCATTAAAAAGCTGTTTTACCGCAGTTGAAACCATTGGCCCGCGCCATGGAACGGGTTGATTAGGATCGGTAAAGAAGCCTATCGATAATAGCTTAATGCCATATTTTTCAATTGGCTGGATACGGGTTTTACCATCAACCTCGCTGGCTTTTGGCCTTTCACCCTCAACCCCAAACATAATAGGTATCGATGGGCCATAAATATCGGCATCAATCAATCCTACTTTTGCGCCCGTTTTGGCTAAACCAAGAGCAAGGTTAACCGATACGGTTGATTTACCAACACCACCTTTACCCGATGCTACTGCAATAATATTTTTTACGCCGGGTACGCCGGTGTTTTTCTGCGTGGTAACGCGCGAAGTCATGTTGATATTGATTTCGGCATCCTTGCTGATAAAGTGCAGGATCGCATTGCGGCAGGCATTTTCAATCATTGCCTTTAAGGGGCAGGCGGGTGTGGTTAATATAACCGAAAAACTAACCCGCAGGCCTTCAATATGTATATCCTGTATCATGTTGAGGGTAACCAGATCTTTTTTTAAATCAGGTTCTTCAACATGGCCCAGTGCTTGTAAAACTTGTTCTTTGGTGATTGTCATAGTCGTGACGCAAAATTACCTAAAACAAGACAAAGAAGTGTCATTTGATTGATAAAATGCAGTTGGTATAAGTGCCTGGCTCGAAGCAAAATAAGGAAATGCGATCCGCGTTAACGGAGTATGCTTTTAAAAGGGTTTGTTAAATGCCCATCCAATAACGATCATCCCAATGGCGACAGTTGAGATTAGTCCGAGCATTACCAATATCCAGTAAATAAAGTTTTTCATAAATTTTATTTAGTCATCCGGGTTCAATTATCCCGGTTGTAGCTTAATAGGTTCAGGGAAACAAAATTTAACCGGCAGAACAACTTGTGTTTGAATAAAAATAAAACAAGAGCTGCAGGCGCCGCATTATCAAATCATAACAAATATAATTAATAATGACAAAAAATAATAACTTAATAATAAGGTTGTTATAATTTTACTTTCCCGTTTCAAATCACATATTTTACCACAATTTTCGGGGATATTATAAAGTATGTTTATTGGGGATAATTTGTAAATAGCTGATTAACAAAATGATCGTCTGTGCATCTAAATATAAAAGGGTTGGACATTTAATTTGCAGCTTATGGAAACCTTCAAAATCAGGTGCGCGGCAATTATTTTAATTGCAGCAGGTTACGGATGGGCCGGTGGGCATTATATTCCGGCCAATTCGGGCATGGTGGCTTATCTTTTTCAGTTTCTTGTTATCGGCTTTTTGTTGCTTTTCGGCATCCGGTTTTTTAGCCGGTTTGGCACCGCAATGGTGAAAAACGATTGGTCGGTAAGAGGGTTGAGTATTTTTGCTGCCTTATCTTTCTTAATCAACATACTAAACATTGTGCATGGCATATTCAATACTGATGCAAATTCTTTCGGCTCGCACAATACATTTGCGGATCTGGTGCCGATAATTTTTATACTGGCGGGCAGCGGCTTATGGATGACAAGTATTTTAAAAAGAAAGGTAAATGTTTAGTTTGCATATTTATTCCCAAGGTGTTTAAAGGCAGCAGCCCCGTCATGTTATTCTCATAATTAACGGATAGTAAACAGTTTAGTACTTAATAATTACAAACAGAGTCGTTCAAAATTTTACCTTTGCGCCCGAAAATATCAGGAAGCAGATGAACGAGCATATTAAGAAGATACAGGATGCCATTGAACCTTTAAGGCAGCAGATAGTTAATCATAAAGTTTACAGCGTAATAAAAAACATTGATGACCTTGGGGTATTTATGAATTATCATATTTACGCCGTTTGGGATTTTATGTCGCTGTTGAAAGGTTTGCAGCAAAACTTAACCTGTACCAACGTGCCCTGGTTTCCGGTGGGAAATGCCAATACCCGTTATTTAATTAATGAGATTGTTACCGGCGAAGAATCGGACGTTGATGTGGAAGGTGTGCGTAAAAGCCACTATGAAATGTATTTGGATGCTATGGCCCAATGTGGTGCCGATCCGGCTGTGTTTCTGAATTTTATAGATGCTCTTCAAAGTAAGGGTGATCTTAGCACTGCTTTTACCACTGCGGCCGTCCCTGATGCCGCACGCGAATTTGTTGATTATACTTTTGATGTTATAAACAGCGGCAAAGCACATTTGCAGGCAGCTGTTTTTACTTTTGGCAGGGAAGACCTGATCCCCTATATGTTTGTAACCATTGTGAATGATCTTAACCTCAAATTCCCCGGGCAGGTTTCACAATTTAAATATTACCTCGATAGACATATTGAAGTCGACGGCGACCACCACAGCCACCTGGCATTGGAAATGACCGCCGAGCTTTGCGGCGATGATACTCAAAAATGGGAAGAAATTACAGCCGCATCAGTAACCGCACTCGAAAAACGGATAGCCCTTTGGGATGGTATTTATAATGAGCTGGTTAACACGAAAGAACTGATTGAAAATTAATAGCGGATCCGGCATTTCGCCATAATGTCAGATAATCAGATGTTGCATAAAATGCGATTTTCAGGTCAGCAACATTAACCATAATATTTAGCAGATTGGCTTGAGCCGATTCCGTTATGTTCCAAGGTTATTTCTTACAAAAACGCCTTACTGAACCAATTCTATTGCAGAATAAAGGGTTGTTAGCGCTTTTTGCTCCAATCATATGATTATCAGATAATCTGCTGATATTGGTTGTTTTGTGCCAACATTACAGGCGGATTAGAATGATATGTTTGGATAATTAAATCGAAAGAAAGACCCCAGAGGGGTCAAATCTTGGTAGAAAAAAAATCAACAACCATATCGTGCCAGAGGTACGAAACTTGTACGCTGGCATGTTGCGTACCTACAGCACGCCAAAACATTTTGCAACAATATTTTCTACCGATATATTGCACCTACGGCGCATTTTTTCATTTCACCTTCAGAATCCCGCCGGATTTTTAATACTCGGAATTACAAATCAGTGGTTTATTTTGTTCTTTAATTCTTCAG
>JABDEQ010000082.1:9584-10536 GCA_013286985.1 Bacteroidota bacterium
ATTGGAGCAAAAAGCGCTAACAACCCTTTATTCTGCAATAGAATTGGTTCAGTAAGGCGTTTTTGTAAGAAATAACCTTGGAACACACCGGTTATTTTTATTAGCTGATATGCAATTGAATGGCTATCCTATTGGTTTAACTATTAAAACGATAAAAGCTCCATTTTTGTTACACAATAAAAAGCGCCGGTGGTTATGCCGGCGCTTTCTTTGTTATTTAAGCTTACGAAGTTTTCAAAACTTCGTAAGTTTAATATCGCTATTAGCTTTTAAACGCTTTTCTTAACGGTTGTTTTTACCGGTCTTGCTGCAGCAACGGCATCAAAAGCATCCGATGCGTTCTGTTTTTTAGTGGGAATATTAGCAGGTAATTCGGCGAGGATGGTGTGACCGCCTTTTACTACCTGGCCCAGTTCAACTTTAATTTCTGTCCCAAGCGGTAAAAATACATCTACGCGCGAGCCAAATTTTATAAAGCCGAATTGCGCACCCTGATCTGCCTTATCACCTTCCTTTACATACCACACAATACGGCGGGCCAATGCTCCGGCAATCTGGCGAAATAATATGGCAACACCATTATTGTTTTCAATAACGATGGTAGTCCGTTCGTTTTCGGTGCTCGATTTTGGATGCCAGGCCACCAGGTATTTACCCGGGTGGTATTTAAAATATTTAACCACACCCGCAATTGGGTTACGGTTAATATGCACATTTATGGGCGACATAAATACCGAAAGCTGGATCCTTTTATCTTTAAAATATTCGGTTTCTACCGTTTCTTCAATTACTACAACTTTACCATCGGCAGGGCAAAGTACGGCTTTCTCGTCAGTTTCTATTTTGATAGACGGGCTGCGGAAAAACTGTAAAATAATTACAAAAAGAACAAATGAAAGGATATAAATTATCCATTTAATAACAAGTGCCTCGGGAAAATAAAACTGCATCA
>JABDEQ010000083.1 GCA_013286985.1 Bacteroidota bacterium
GGTGTTACCAATGTTGATGCCGATGTGTTGGATTGGTATCAGGTTAAATTTAAGGATAGTTCAAAAAACGAGTACTGGTATAATAACCAATGGAACAAAGTAAAAAAACGGATTGAAGTAATTAACGTACTGAATCATAAACCCATAATTGATACTGTTCTTTACACCCATCAGGGCCCTGTTGTGTATGAAAGCGCTGATAAAAAACCAACAAAAGGAAACGAAAATATCCCGGTCGGCAATGCGTTGCGCTGGATTGCTCATGATGAATCGGACGAATTTATGTGTTTTCACCTTTTAAACCGGGGTAAAAACTATGCCGATTATCGCAAAGCACTAACTTATTTTACGGCACCTGCCCAAAACTTTATTTTTGCCAGCAATGATAAAGATATTGCCATTACTCCCAACGGAAAATTCCCCCTGAAATTCAAAGATCAGGGTAAATTTATACTCGATGGCAGCGACCCTGCTAACGACTGGCAGGGCTGGATTCCGGCAGATCAAAACCCAACAGTTAAAAACCCGCCACGTGGTTTTGTTAGTTCGGCCAATCAATCATCAACAGATCCTTCTTATCCTTACTATATCAATTGGCGCTTTGAACAGTACTACCGTGGTAAACGCATTAACGATAAATTGACGGCAATGTACAAAGCCAATGTGGATAGTATGCGTATAATGGAAATGGATAATTACAGCATCCTGGCGCAGGATGTTTTGTCAACCATGCTTAAATACCTCGATACTACAAAAATGAGTGCCGAACAAGTCAGTGCGTTTCATATCATTAAAATATGGGATAAACATTATGCTGTAAATTCTATTGGAGCTACCATTTTTGATAACTGGTGGTATCATTTTTACAACATGGTTTGGGATGATAAGTTTACCGTAAAAGGCACCTATTTGAAATACCCATCATACGATCGTACTGAAAAGCTATTGTTAACAGAGCCCAATTCAAAATGGTTCGACATCAGTACAACACCAGCCAAGGAAACTTGTGCTGATATTGTTATCCATTCCTTCTATAGTGCTGTAGATGAACTGGCACATCAGCACGGACAGCCCGGACCAAAATGGCAATGGGGACTGATAAAAGAAACTTATATTAATCACCTGGCTAACTTACCCGGATTTGGCACCGGCATTTTTGCTGCCGGCGGCCGGGGCGGCGTAATTAATGCGCTACGTAACGGCAACGGGCCATCATGGCGCATGGTGGTGCAAATGGGGCCAAATATAAAAGGCTACGGCGTTTTCCCCGGTGGCGAATCAGGCAATCCCGGTAGTTTTTATTATGACGATATGTTTACCACCTGGAAAAATGGACAACTGAATGAGCTGCTGTTTTTACGTTCGCCTACCGAACCATCAGTGAGGGTAAAAACAACGCTTGTTTTGAATTAGTAATTACAAAAGAAATTTATAAAAAGATTATATGCTATTTTTAATCATATTGATATTATCCTTTGCCAGCGGCTACTTTTTACCCTGGTGGGTGGTGGCTATTGCTGCATTTTTAGCCGCATTTTTTATTGGTAAAACCCCGGCACAATCGTTTTGGTCGGGCTTTGCAGCTGTATTTATTGTTTGGACAGTTTTGGCTTTATTTAAAAGCATCCCGAACAATCATATATTGGCCGATCGCGTGGTGCAATTGTTTCCCATACCCCATAATTGGTTATGGCTGCTGCTGATAACAGCTTTTATCGGTGGTATTGTTGGGGGGATGGCGGCACTATCGGGCGTGTTGTTAAAGAAGGCTTTTGCCAGATAAATTCGTATAACAAAAAAATGCACGGACGCAATAGTCCGTGCTTTGTCTTTTTAAAGCGGAATTACTTACTTGCCATCCCCTTTAAAGTTTCCTTTAATGCTTTTACAGACGCTGTACTGCTTTGGCCCGAAGCAAAAATATCTTCCGAGCTGATATCTGATCCATAAAAAGCAGCATTGGCTTTTTTATCGATACCTAAATTTGACCCATTTATACTGATGCCCGCAAATAAACCGCGACTGCGTGAGTAAGAATAAACTTCAGCTTCCAGCTTATAGTCGGTATTAGCCGAAGTACTGCGCCCCACAGGACCCGCAGCTGCCGAGGCATCACCGCCAATGGTAAAATCGCCGTTCTTCACTTTGGTCAATACCCCTTTATGGCGGAATACTAACACCAAATCAACCGCTTGTACCCCTATTTGAAAGCCTACGCTACCCCCGGTTAAAGTAACAAACACCGGATCGCTCCAGCTGCCGTCATCAAGCTTTATCATGGCAATACCTCTGCCGCGTTTGCCGCCAACAACAAAGCCGGCGTTAATCAGGTTGGGTACAATTACTATTCCCTGGTATTCAGCAATCAAATCGTGTGGGATAGCTTCTTTCATTTTACTGAAATCTTTCAGCACATTAACTGAATTATTTACCCGTTCAGTTTCCTTGCTCCCGTCAACGGTGGCCGATGCCATAACAAAAAGAATGCTCAATAAAACCGGAGCTATTATAAATTTTAACTTCTTCATTGGGTTGTTGGATGTTATATAAATACTATTAAAAGAACGTCAAAAATAATCAGTTGTTTTTAATAACGTTTATCAATCTAACCCAATCGTTCAATTTTACAAATAAAACAGCAAGCCTGTGCATTACGGGCATGCAGATACGCTACGTCTGCCTGCTGTTCAAATATTTCGTTTATCAGTTCATCAATATCGTCGTCGCCAACAATGCGGGTAAAAACCATTTGCTGCTCGTTATCGTAGCCTATCAACGTTATCGGGAAGCTCTTTTTATTAGCCTTAATTTCAGGCGGAAAACGATGAACATCAGCATACTCCTCCACATCTTCACTATTAATAAAAACCGGCCCGGGTTGATTGTAAGGATTATCTACCCCAAACGGGCTATGCGTTAACAGTAAACGCCTGTCGACTCCCTTTTCAAACGGCTTCAGCGAAACCCTGCACGGCCCCGAGCCTGTGGCAACAGTTTCTACCAGTTGATGGCCAAAATCATCGCGCATAGTCAGTCTTACTTTTTGCGCATAATCCCTTGAAACGGGCACTATTTTAAACTTATTCATCTTTTATTGTATTTGATTAATACAAACATCCCCATAACATGAAGCATTTTAAACCCGGTTCTTGCTGACATTTAATTGTAATACTATTAAGCCAATTGTTTGCCGCTAAACAAACAATTACACATTTGTTTATCTTTGCCTCAATGAACAAAGCGCAGGTATTCTCCATCAAAAACGAACAACAGTTTAATGAAGTTGCATTGCAAATTTTCAGGCATCAGGCCAAAAACTGTCCGGTTTACCATCAATTTATCAAAGGCTTAAAAATCGATGCCGAAAAAATTGAGGATATTAACCACATCCCGTTTTTACCTATTGAGTTTTTTAAATCGCATAGCGTTTTAAGTTCAAATAAGCCGGTGGAAGTTACTTTTACCAGTTCAGGCACAACCGGGATAATTACCAGCAGTCACCATATTACCGATGTAAGCTGGTATACAGAAAGCTTTAGGTCGGCGTTTGCCCTGTTTTATGGTGATATTGAAAAGTACACGGTACTGGCATTGCTCCCTGCTTATCTGGAACGGGAAGGTTCATCATTAATTTATATGGCCGACAATCTGATTAAACAGTCAAAAAATCCCGACAGCGGTTTCTTTTTATATAATCACCAGGAATTATTCCAAAAGCTTAAAGAACAGCAAAATGCTCAAAAACCCACCTTATTAATTGGAGTAACCTTTGCTTTGTTAGATTTTGTAGAGGCCTATCAATTAAACTTCCCCGAATTAATAGTTATGGAAACCGGCGGCATGAAAGGCCGCCGCAAAGAAATGATCCGCGAGGAACTGCATAACCAATTATGCAATGGATTTGGCGTTGATGCCATCCATTCGGAATACGGTATGACGGAGTTGCTATCACAAGCCTATTCCAACGGCAATGGTATTTTTAACTGCCCACCCTGGATGAAGATTATTACCCGTGATACCAACGACCCCATGAGCATAATGAATAATGAAAAAGCCGGCGGCATCAACGTTATTGATTTGGCCAATATCAATTCGTGCTCATTTATTGCTACGCAGGATCTTGGCAAGGTATATGCTGATAACTCGTTCGAAGTATTAGGGCGATTTGACAACTCCGACATTCGTGGCTGCAATTTGTTGATCGCCTAAAACTTAACTTTTACTAATACAAATTGTTTATTTTTACAGGCATCATAAAACAACACCATGATTGAGAAATTTTTGCACGATGAGCAGGACCCCAAAGCAGTTGAAAAAGTTTATCAACGCCTTAATGACCTACTGACTACCGGAGAAGAAATAATATACATAGCCGTACAAAAAAAACCGCTGGTTAACCTATTTCCTGATTGTGTTGCACTTACCAGTAAACGTGTTATATTTTTCACTGCCGCCAATCTTGGTCTTACCATAAAGTTTATTGATTTTGTTTGGAAGGATATTGTTGACGTTTATACCAAAGAAGAAATAATAGGCGCTATTTTTAGCGTACGCACCACCAACGATAGCGAAATGGGGGTTGATTACCTGCCAAAAGTACAGGCCCGTAAATTATATCAATACGCACAAGAGCGCAAGGAAGCTGAACGCGAAGCACGCCGTTTGCGTGATCTGGAAGAAAAACGTGCAGAATCGGGCGCTGTTCAGTTTGAAAATGCAGTACCATTTGCTGTTCAGGCACCCATTCAGGCACCCGAGCCTGTTCATGTACCAGCACCTGTAATTCACGAAGAGATCGAAAAACCGGATGAGCTTACCGAAAAACTAAAGAAATTAAAAATATTGTTCGATAAGGGTCTTATTTCTATCGACGATTACAACCACAAGAAAATGGATTTACTGAACGATTTATAAGCTCATTGGTCATTGGGTCATTAGTCACTGGTCATTCGTAAATAAGAGATTTTAGACTTGCGAAGTTTTTTTGGAATCCCTCCCAATGACAAATGACTATGCTAACCTTTCGTCAAAGTCAAAATGTTGCTTCTGCAATATTTTAACCTTTTTCATATCCTTATGCAAAGGGTTAAGCAGGTAGTTAAACTCTTTCGGAACAATGGCCGAAGGTAATTTCAACACTAAATGATCCTGCTTCTTTAAAAATGCATCGCCTAATTGTTTTAAAGCCAAAGGCGGCGAAATATCTTTCCAGTTTACAGGCAATTCTTCCGGGTCAATAGTGCTTATACTATTTTCCGGAACTTCCATTTCAACAAGACAATAATCATTGGGAATCATTAAGGGAGGCAAATGAACCAATACCTCCAGTACCGCTAATGATGCCGACGAAGCCATATAAATTGCCGACCGCCCTTCACTGTTCCATCGGCCACCATATAAACGGGCACCTGTACCGCTTAAGTCATCAGCATAAACACATTTGGCAATACGATAAAGTATCATCAGGCAAAAATACCGTGTTCTATGCGGCCTAATTCTTTGAAAACGATGTCAAAACCGGCAGAGGTATCCAATAAAGAGACCGGGGCTTCACCTTTAAAAACAAGGCTGGGGGCTTTCATCCATAGCTTAAACTTATCCATGGAGCCAAATACATCTGTACCGCGGGTATACAAACGGGCAAGCTCAACGGCTTTTTCGGCATACTCTGTTTTGATAATTTCGTCATCATCATAACGTTGTAAAGTGCGTTCAGAAATATGCAGAATACCGGCTAACTCCTGTATGTTTAAAGATATTTTTTTTGCCAGATTAAGCAACACCCGCTTAGGGAAACCCTCACGGGCAAGCCTGACAATGTCAAAATCATTGGATAACGTTGCCGGCTTTGCAGCACTCAACAAGTTATAAAATGGGTTTAATGAACCTGCTGTAACATAGGCTACCATAGGTTCATTAACCTTTTCTGCTTCGATATGTTTTTTACTATACGACATTTATCCAAAAATAAATACAATATGTCGTAATATCAAATTTATTCAGCAATAATTAAAAAATAATTTTTCTTCCCTTTTTGTGCTACCAGGTACTTTCCGTTTATTAAAGCGTCAACTCCGTACACATCATCTGCCGAAGCAATTTTTACTTTGTTAATAGCCGTTCCACCACCCTGTATCATTTTTTTTGCTTCACCTTTTGAAGGAAACACCGCTGTGTGTGCTGCTAACAAATCAACCACATTAAGCCCAGCCTGCAAATCATTTAATTTGACAGTGAAATTTGGCACGCCTTCAAACAATCCCACTACTTCTGCATCATTTAGTTCGCCTAAAAACTCAATACCTATATTACCGAATAAAAACTCTGACGATTTAATAGCCTTTTCATACTCGGCCTCGCCATGCACCCTAATGGTGATATCTTTTGCCAAAGCTTTTTGCAATATCCGTGTATGTGGTGCAGCATCCTGTTCGGCCTCTAAAGCTTCAATAGTTTCACGCTCAAAAAGGGTAAATATCCTGATATAGGTTTTGGCGTCTTCGTCACTGGTATTCAACCAAAACTGATAAAATTTATAGGGTGATGTTTTTTCGGCATCCAACCAGATATTTCCGCCTTCGGTTTTACCAAATTTGGTTCCATCTGCCTTTTTAATTAATTGCGTGGTTAAAGCATACGCTTCGCCCGCATCTTTACGGCGGATTAACTCAGTACCGGTAACAATATTACCCCACTGGTCTGATCCTCCCATTTGCAGGGCGCAATTATGGTTTTTCCATAAATAATAAAAATCGTACCCCTGCACCAACTGATAGGTAAATTCGGTAAATGACATGCCTGTATCACCGCCAATCCGGTTTTTAACCGAATCTTTAGCCATCATATAATTTACCGTAATATGTTTACCCACATCGCGGATAAAATTCAGAAAAGTAAAATCTTTAAACCAATCGTAATTATTCACCATTTGGGCGCTATTGGTGCCGCAGTCAAAATTCAAAAATTTTTCCAGCTGACTTTTTATGCCCTGCAGGTTATGCTGTAACACGTCTTCTGACAACAAATTACGCTCGGCCGATTTTCCTGACGGATCGCCAACCATACCCGTAGCACCGCCAACCAGTGCAAACGGCTTATGGCCCGCCCGCTGAAAATGAATCATGGTCATAATTTGGGCCAGGCTACCAACATGCAATGAATCTGCAGTTGGATCAAAGCCAATATAGCCCGAAACCATTCCCTTATTTAACAAATCTTCAGTGCCCGGCATTATATCATGCAGCATACCCCGCCAGCGTAGTTCTTCAACAAAATTCATCGTATGTTCAGTTTCAAAAGTGGCAAAGATAATAATATGATTTCACCGATTGTTAATAGATTTCATTGATTTTAAAGGATAAATTAAACTCATTCTGCGCTTAATAAAATCGTTCTGTGACAAGCTAAATCGTAAAAAATTTCGTAAATTGAACGAAACGGGGTATTTTGCAGGAAAGCATTATGAATTTTTTATCGCATTTTTATTTCGACCGGGATACAGATAACTGTTACTTTATTTTAGGTACGGTACTGCCCGATCTATTGAAAAATGCCGACAAAACCATCATCATTCACCCCGAAAAATTAGAACATCCTGATAAAAACGTCAACTCCATTATTCAGGGATGGAACAAACACCTGGAAGTTGATCGCTATTTTCATTCGTCCGATTTTTTTATCACCCACTCACATCAACTCAAAAAATTATTATTGCCGGCAATAGAGGGCTCGCCGGTGAAACCTTTTTTTTTGGGACACATTGCATTAGAACTAATATTAGATAACCTGCTTTTAACCACCAGAGAAGTTACTGCCGATGGCTTTTACGATCACCTTGACGGCTGCCAGGAACCAATAGTTGATGCGTTTTTAAAAGCCGCCGGCCTAAAGGAAACAGCCGTTTTCTTTAAGTTTTATAACGATTTTAAAAAAAGCCGCTACCTGTACAGCTATTCGCAAACAAAAGAAATAGCTTACGCCCTTAAACGCATCTGTATGCGCATATGGCAAGATCCCTTTACGCCCGAAAATGAAAATATGATGAATGAGGTTTTAATAACCTACCGCGCCAGCCTGATAGGCAATTTCGGGACGATTTTTGATGAAATAGAAAACAAATTAATAAACGCATAACTTTTTAAACCCCTCAGCATTTTTTTATATAATTGCGCATGGGAATAATTGTTTTGCCTGCTTTTTTTATCTGCACTTTTATTTGTTTGGGCATATTTAATCCTACAAACAGTAAAAAAACGTTGCTTCTGGGCAGCGTTCTAATCTTCTCGGCCACGCTGGTTAGCTTCACCGAACTTTTAAGTCTTTTCCATCAGCTTAATTACGTTTGCCTGCTTAGCTGCTGGTCAGTGATCACGTTATTGCTGTTAGGCTATCTCTATTTAAACAAAGAAAAGGCAGCTTTTTTTGCAGGTGATTTAAAAACTGGTATCAAAATCTGGCTAACCAACTTAAAGGGTATAGACAGCGCATTTGTTATAGCCGTTTCCGCTATATTACTACTGATTTTTACACAAGGGCTTCTTTACCCGCCAAATAACTGGGATGCCATGACCTATCATATGGCCCGCATAACCAGTTGGGTAAGCCACCAATCGCTGGCCGACTACCCTACTGATATTACCAGGCAATTATATCAATCGCCCTTTGCTGAATACGTGATCATGAATTTCGGGCTGTTAACCCGGAGCGACATTTTCTCCAACCTTGTACAATTCTTTTTTCTGCTCTTTTCTTTAATTACCATCATATCAATGCTTGATCTTTTTGGATTAAGCAAGCAATATAAAATAATTGCGCTTGTTTTGGCGGTAACAATTCCCGAAGTCATCCTTCAGGGATCGAGCACTCAAAACGACATTGTGGTTGCTTTTTTTATTTTAGCAGCCCTGTTATTTACCCTAAAAGTTGCCAGGGAAGGTAAGCTGATAAATTACCTGTTTTTCGGACTCAGCATAGGACTCGGGATGCTCGCAAAAGGCACTGCTTACATCTATTTATCGCCTGTTCTTTTGTTATTTGGTATAATGATCCTCATGAAGCTGATAAAGTCAAAAAGCTTCAATTATTTATGGTACTCACTCATTGCAGTTGCATTGGTTGTTGGTATAAACGCGGGGCATTTTAGCCGTAATTATCATTTATCAAAAAGTATACTCGGTGTTGATAAGGCTGAATCTGCATCCTATTCCAATCAGAAAATGAGCGCAAAGCTGCTGGCCTCAAGCCTCATAAAAAATGCCGCCATCCACATGGCTGTAATGTATGCCAAGCCGGTTGAACAATTTGCCGGCGATGAAATCAAAAAACTGCATCAATGGGTTGGGATTGATATTAATGACCCGGCTACCAATTACCGCAACATGAGATTCACAACCGGGGGCTATATCACCGATGAAGAAGGATCCGCCAATCCATTTCATTTCCTGCTGATTGCAATTACCATGGCAATAATATTTGTCGATTTTTTAAGAGGTAAGTACAGGCTTATGGCAATTGTATTTTGGGGAGTTATTTTATTGCAGGCCCTGTTTTTTTGCCTTTATTTGAAATGGCAGCCATGGCATTCCAGATTGCATATCCCTTTATTTCTTATTTCTATACCGTTAATATGCTATTGTTTCGGTAATCACAAATGGTTTAAAAACACATTCTATATCCTCTCGCCAATTCTGTTAATATATGGTTTATTGGTTATACTGCACTGCGACAGAAGACCCTATACCGATACGGCATTTCAAAGCAGATACCAGAAGTACTTTGTTGGCAACCCACCTCTTTATCCCGAATACGCCGCCATAACTAACCGGATGGCGCAATTAAATTGCAAAAACATCGGCTTGATATTGGGGGTTGATGACTGGGAATATCCACTGTTTAGCAACTGCTTTAACAGAGAGATTAATCCGGTTTATATAAACGTTGATAATTACAGCAAAATTGAACCCGCCTATGCTGGTAAGCTGGATTGCGTTATTTCAACAACCACCAACTTACCTTATATTGATTATAAAGGAAAACGTTTTATAAATAAAACCCCTCATAACAAGGTGATCTATTTATATGAACAATAGCTTTTAAGTGCCTGATTTTGTATAATTTAAGAGTGATATA
>JABDEQ010000084.1 GCA_013286985.1 Bacteroidota bacterium
TTTTTTTATTGCATTTATTTGTTGTTCAAAGCTTTTTGCCCAGAACACCGAATTACAATTGGCAAAGCAATTTGCCGCCAATGGCGAACAGCAAAAAGCTTTAGACATTTATCAGAAGTTGTATAAACAAAACAACGAAGACTATTTCAGCCCGTATTTTACCAGTCTGCTAAGTGCCAAGAAGTTTGACGATGCCATCAACATCGCCAAAAAAATGATCCATAAACATCCCGAAGATCATCAATACGTGATCATATTGGGAACAGCCTATATTCAACAGGGTGATATCGATAAAGCCAATACTCTTTATGATGAATTACTTAAAAACCTGCCGCCCGATCAAAATGAAATAGCTATGTTGGCAGCGCAGTTTTACCAGAACACCAATATTGATTATGCTATAAAAATATTTCAACAGGGCCGTAAACTGTTGCATAATGATAACCTGTTCTCCTACGAGCTGATAAACCTTTATCGCTACAAAAGGGATAAAGTTGCACTCACCGAAGAATACCTGAATTTTCTACCGTCAAACCCTTCATTTATTAACCAGGCAGAGAACGCTTTTTCAACCATTTATGAAGGTGCGGCCGATTACGATATTCTTAAAATTGAAGTACTGAAACGGATACAAAAAGATCCGCAACAGTCACTTTACGTCGAATTGCTTACCTGGCAATTTTTGCAGCAAAAACAATTTGATCAGGCTATGAACCAGGCACTTGCCCTAAGCAGGCGGCAAAATGACGATGGCAACAGTATTTTTGAGCTTTGCCGTACGCTCATTTCAAATGAAGCTTATGATGCTGCCATACGCGGATACGAATACCTGGTGAGCAAAGGCAAAGATCAGGATCTATATATTCCGGCGAAGATTGAGTTGATAAACACCAAAAATCTGCGGATAACATCAGGAAAATATACAAATGACGACCTGCTGAGCCTTGAAAAAGACTATGACGATTTACTGAGCGAATTTGGCAAAAACAGCAATACAGCTTTTGCCATGCAAAAGCTGGCGAACCTGCAAACATTTAAATTGCATAAACTGGATGATGCCCAAAAGCTTTTAGAAGAAACCCTGAAAATACCCGGCATGAAGTCTGCCTTACTGGCAAATTGCAAACTTGATTTGGGCGATGTTCTGCTTTTAAACAACCAGCCCTGGGATGCCACTTTATTGTATAGCCAGGTGGAAAAAGATTACCCCAATAGTTCCGTTGGTCAGGATGCCAAGTACCGCAATGCAAAGCTGGCTTACTATACCGGCGATTTTACTTGGGCAAAAGGACAATTGGATGTACTGAAAGCAGCCACCTCCCAATTGATAGCCAATGATGCTTTAAATTTATCGCTCCTTATTTCTGACAATATTAAAGAAGATACCTCAGGCGCACCATTAAAGATGTATGCACGGGCCGATTTGCAAATTTTTGCCGAAATGCCTGACAAAGCGGTCAAAATATTGGATAGTATTGACACCAAATTCCCCGGCAATTCGCTAGCTGACGATATTTTGATGGCCAAAGCCCGCCTGCTGATACAGCAAAAAGATTACGCGGGCGCAGTTATTTTACTTAAAAAAATTGCAGATGAACACAGCTTTAGCCTATGGGCGGATGACGCTGTTTTTATGCTGGGCGATATTTATGAAAATCAACTGGCTGATAAAGAACAAGCGAAAGCTTATTACCAAAAAATTATAACCGATTATGCCGGCAGCCTGTGGATAAACGAGGCCCGCAAACGCTTCAGGATATTACGGGGCGATAAGAATGACGTATCTTCTTAGTAGTAGTGAGTGTTTGATTGAGTGAATGAGTAGGTTAAGAATAGCGACGGGTTTAAAACCCGTCGCTATAGAAAAAGCCATGCGGAAACCTTAAAGTCGATTCCCTCTACTCACCTAATCAACCACTCACTTAATCAACCAATTTCAACTAATTTACTATTTTTGTTCCGATGATCATATTTAACGATACTGTAATTGTGGATGAAGCTGTCCACGAAAACTGGCTTAGGTGGGTAAAAGAGGTACATATTCCGGCTGTAATGGCTACCGGATACTTTCAATCCTACAAAATACTTACGGTGATTGACTCACCCAATGAAGGGGTAACTTATTGCGTTCAATATTATGCCGATAATATTGAAAACTTTAACCATTTCTATAACAAGCATTTTCATCAATTGCAGGCCATTCATAACCAGCAATTTGAAAACCAGTTTGTGATTTTCAACACCCTAATGAAAACCGTTGACTAAATATGAAAATCACCAAAACCGAAATAGAAGGGCTTTTAATTATTGAGCCCCGTATTTTTAATGATGACAGAGGCTATTTTTACGAAAGCTATAATAAAACAAAATTTATTGAGGCCGGCATTGATGTAGATTTTGTACAAGACAATCAATCCTTTTCGCACAAGGGCGCGGTACGTGGCCTTCATGGACAGGCTGATCCTTTTGCACAGGGTAAATTGGTTCGCGTTATAAGCGGCCGGGTTTTGGATGTAGCCATTGATATCCGTAAAAACTCCCCTACTTATGGCAAACATGTTTCTGTGGAACTAAGCGGCGAAAACAAAACGCTATTCTGGATTCCGGCAGGCTTTTTACATGGCTTCGCCACGCTGGAAGACAATACCATCTTTACCTATAAAGTAAATAACTTTTACGACAAGAACTCAGAAATAGGCGTACTATGGAATGATCCTGATCTGGGCATAGACTGGAGACTCGATAAAACCGAAATATTGCTTTCTCCCAAAGATGAAGTATTGCCTGCATTTAAGGACTTTGTAAGTCCGTTTTAATTGTCAGAATCAGAATTTTCAGGATTTTAGAATTAACAGAATCCAAGCATTCTGAAAATCTTTTAATTCTGAAAATTCTGATCCAGGCGACCTTCCCTATTGCTTAATCAAATTATATAATTCGTCCAGCTTAGGAGTAAGTACAATTTCAATACGCCTGTTTTTTGTCCTTGCCTCCGTAGTATTTGCCGGGTCAATAGGCTGAAATTCGCTTTTACCGGTAGCGGTTAATCTGTGCGGATCAACTTTCTCTACTTCTGTTAGGTACCTGCAAACAGAAGTTGCCCGCAGCACGCTTAAATCCCAGTTGTCTTTTATCTGGCCAAGGTTAATTACTTTTTTATCATCAGTATGACCTTCAACGGCTATATTAATATCTGTTTCTTTATTAAGTACTATGGCTAATTGCTCCAGCGCTTTTTTTCCGTTTGCATCAATAACAATACTTCCCGATGGGAACAGTAATTTATCAGCCAAAGAAACATAAACTTTGCCATTTCTGATATCAACCGACAACCCGCTTTGCTGGAAACCAAGTAAAGCTTGCTGCAATTTATCTTTCAGAGCGCTGGTGGCTTCGTCGCGTTTATGCAACGCATCCTCTACTTCCTTCAAACGCGCTTCACGTTTTTTCAGGTCGCTTGATAAAGAACTCACTTTGGATGAGCTTGCGGAGAAATTATTACTCAGTGAACTGTACTTGTCATTTAGCGCATTATAATTAGCATTTAATGCATTATAGGTATCCTGCAAATCCTTTAACTCATGATGCAAGCGCGCAGTATCAGCTCGTAATTTAGCTATGGTATCTGCCAGCGCATTTGAACGGTTTGAAAGAGAATCGCGTTCGGCAACCAGCGCCTTATATTTTTTGGGCGACATCACCACGCAGGAGTGCAATACTAAACATACAACAACGGCTGATAAGCAATATTTTATTTTCATGATTCTACAAAACTATAATTTAAACCAGGGCATTATTTATAAAAACGTTAAGCGGATATATTTTACTGCATACTGTTGCTATTTTATTGGCAACATCTTTTTCAAACAGTTCTTCGTCTTTCATTTGATGAAACGCCACGAAGCTTTTTAGCTTCAACAGTTCAATATTTTCGTTATCGGCACTATATTCACGGGGCACGCTTTTTAATTGCTCCTGCTTCCTGAATTCGCCAAATAACTTAATAAAGTCCGGAGCATCAACAATCTTTTTTAAATCATCGGCATTATAATCAATCTCCTGCCTGATGGCTTTCAGATGAGCAGCTTCGGGCATCCAGTAGCCTCCTGCAACAAATGAATTACCGGGGGCAATATGCAAAAAATACTCGGCACCGCCCGTTCTGGTGCCTTTTGCAGGTATGCTTACACCAAAATTATTTTTGTAGGGCGTTTTATTTTTGCTGAACCTGATATCGCGGTAAATGCGCATTACACATTTTTTGGGATCCAGGTTCTCATTAATTCCCGGATCAATCTTTTTCATAAGGGATAACCAGTCGCCGGTAAACGCTATAACATTCTCGCGCGCTGCTTCATAGCGTTCCTTATTATCCTGAAACCATTCGCGGTTATTGTTTTCAACCAGCTCTTTTAAAAAATCAAAGGTGTGGTGTTGAATCATCGGTATCTAAATGAGGCTGATAATTTATTTTGGGCGATAGCCAATATAATAGTAAAACACGGGAATATCTGAAATTTATGGGTGAAAGCAAAACACAACCCATTAATATTACACCGGTATAAAGCCAGGGCGAATCGGCATTATGCGTTAACAAAAAGGTAAGTAGCGTTAAACCAACTGCCTCAGCTACATTTAAAGCGTAGCTTATGTACATGGCAGCATAAAAATAACCTGGTTCTATTTCAAAATGAAGATTGCAATGCGGGCAGCGATCCAGAATTTTATTTGAACCAAAGTTGTAAATGCCGCCACTAAACATGTCCCCTCTGCGACAGCGCGGGCATTTGGTATGCAACATTGCCCAGCCCTTAGGTGTTCGCGACATAGTATTTTGGGAAAGATCTGTTTAACCAGACTTGGGGGTTAGTTTAAATTGAGCTTTTTATCCGGCATATCAATATTCACGTTTTTACGGCGATATTTTTTATACCAAATCAAACCTACAGCAGTTACCGCCAGATAAGGAGTGGCCAGCAAAAACAAAATACCTTTGTTTAGCCCATTTGCGGCTGAGCTGCCATTTTTTGAACTCGTTTCAACCTGTGCGGCGCATTGAGAACATTGCGCATGAACAGGCTTTATACTGATTAGCATTAAGCTAAATACAAATAATATTACGACTGTTTTTAAACCTGCTTTCATTGTTCAAAATTAGTTATTAAAAAGTTAGCATACAATCGTCACCTATCAATAGCATAGTGCATAATGAAACACTTACTTAAAAATGATAATATGGAGATATCATCAAATAAACTATCACCCCTGTTACAGTAACGTATAACCATATAGGAAACGTCCATCTTACTAATTTCTTATGTTTGGCTACCTGCATTTGCAATCCGCGATAAAAGCTTAACAAAATAAGCGGCAATACACCGGCAGCCAGAATAATGTGCGTAATCAATATAAAATAGTAAACATAACGGGTACTGCCTACAGCAACTTTTTCAGCATCTGACAAATGTCCGTCGCCATTAAAATCACCAAACATGGTTTCTTTCTTCATTAAATAATGAAATAGGATATAAGAAACCAGGAACAAAGACGATAAGCAAAAAGCCGCTATATTAATGCGTTTATGAATGGCGATGTTTCCTTGTTTTATAAAATATAACGACAGCAAGAGCAGTACACTACATGTGCCATTAAGTATAGCATTTAACTTGGGTAAAAACGGTGTAAAAACCGGCGTAACATCCGGAGTAGGCAATATTTTCCGGTTAAGAATCAATACTACCGCAAACACAAAAATGGAAATGGCTGCAACAAAACGGAATATAAATTTATCAGTCATGATTAATTTCTTGAATATGCTTTAACCTCGGTTTTAATAAAGAGGCTTATCGTTTTTCCTCAATTCTTCTGATACCAGTACTTTAATCTCATCATTGAGCCTGCTCAACTCATCTGTAGAGGCAGCGGTGTAATAGCCTCTTATGCGCTTGCTTTGATCTATTAATATCAGCTTATCGCTATAAATAAAATCATTCGTCCCGGTTTGCAGAGCATTTACCAAAAATCCTTTTCGGGCCAAATTGTAAATGGTGCTGGTATCGCCCGTTAAAAACGTCCATTTTGAAGGCGTTGGCTTAATACTCGCAAAATATTTTTTTAATACAGACGCAGAATCGCGGCCAGGATCTACCGTTATCGAAATAAAACAAATCATTTTGTTTTTTGCGTAATTAGAATCCAACAAGCCAATATTATGATTAACTACAGTGCAAATATCAGCGCAATGCGTATAAAAAAAGTCTACAACAAATATTTTGTTATCAAAAGCTTTTAATGATACTGGCTTACCGTTCTGATCGGTAAGATTAAAATCAGGAAGCGTGTGGTATATGGTATCGGGAACATTCTTGCCTTTTACCTGGTGAGTAGTTTTGGCAAGTTGTTTTGGGCCGAAAATGGGTAACGGTTTATACCTGTTTTTACCCTCGGCGGTTAGTAAATAATATAAAAATCCTGGTACCACTAAGACGAGTACCAGGATCGCAATTTTTTTTGGTAAGCTTGCTTTCTTCATTACAACCTTAAACCAATCCAATAGTGGCTCTCATTTGTAAGTACCAATATTAAACCGATTATAAACAGAATAGGAACAATTATAGCAAGAGCCAAGCCCACTTTTTCAAACTTTAAGTGCATAAAGAATGCAACTATAAAATAAGCTTTAAATAAAGTAAGAATTATATAAATAGGATTTATCCAATGTGACGAAATCTTATAATGAGGACCTAAGTAAAGTGCTATAAAGAACTCAACTGCGGTTATACCCAACAGTATATAAAGTACATTTAATATTCTCTTTTTGGTCATTGTTTGATGTTCGCCGTGATCAGCGTCATGGTGAACATTTGTAGTTTCTGCTGACATATATGAATATGATTAAATTATCAAACTAAGTAAAAGAAAGTAAATACAAACACCCACACCAAATCTACAAAGTGCCAGTAAAGGCCTACTTTTTCAACCATCAGGTAGCTGCCGCGTCTTTCGTAAGTTCCCATTAAAACGTTAATTGTTATAATAATATTGATAACAACGCCCGAGAATACGTGGAAACCGTGGAAACCGGTAATGGTAAAGAACAAATTAGCAAACTGGTGTGCAGTCATTTGCTGCTGTCCGAGTGGTACACCCTTTGTGAAAAATTCCTGCAATGTATGTGCATTAGGAATATGTCCCCACCAAAAACCTTCACTATGCAGGTGGTTCCATTCCAAAGCCTGGCAACCCAGGAACATTAAACCTCCAACTACGGTTGCTATCATCCAGCCAATAACTTCTTTCCTTGCGTTCCGATGGCCGGCTTCTACAGCTAATACCATTGTAACAGAACTAATAATGAGGATAAGGGTCATCAGACCAACGAATACAAGCGGAGCACCACTTTCGATAGAAGTACCGGGAACCGACTGAAACACCAGTGATGGTGAAGGCCAGGTTGGCGCACTAAAGCGTAAAGCTCCATAAGAAATCAATAATGACGAAAAGGTAAACGCATCCGAAAGGAGGAAAAACCACATCATCATTTTACCGTACTCAACTTCAAAAGGCGATCTGCCTCCAGACCATGGCGTTGATTTTACCTCATCAACTGGTTGTGCTACTGTTGTACTCATTTGTACTTGGATAATTGTTTTAATATTGGTTCAAAAGTAAAAAAACATACAGATAAATCCATACAATATCGAGAAAATGCCAAAAAATAGATGTTATCTCCATCTTGAACAGATTCTTAACTTGCGGTACATTCTTGTATGAACTCCTGATGGTACTTAATAATACCAGTAAAGCTGCCAGCACGTGCGCCAAATGCATTCCACTGAATACATATATAAACGAACGCGAAGCGTTAGGATTCACAAAAAACACCTGCATTTTGTAGGTTAATACATACCATGCATATAACTGTATTGCAAAAAAAGCTATTCCTAAAAAAAATGTAAGCCACAAATAAAGGCGCTGTCTGCCAAACTGCAGTCCTTTTGCGGCTCTTGAAGCCATAAACAACGTAACGCTGCTTAGTATTATAACCGCCGTGCTATATTTAAATGCTTGCGGTAAAATTACGTCAAGGCCATGTCCCCTGCCGCCACTATAAACTATAAAACCGCTGGTAAGCGCCGCAAAAAGCATGCACGAAGTGAATATAAATATCCACATGCCAAATTTCTTTGCACCCAGGTTAAGTTTATCTTCTTGTTGTATCTGCGCCATCATTTCACTTTCCTATAAAATCAAATAAAAACATTAACTGTACTACCGGCAAATAAATAAATGAACCGTACATTAATTTCTTTGCTGCACTAATTTGCTGTGTACGCAAAAGTACAAAAGCCAGGTATAAAAATAACAGGCTGCATATTAATGATACAGCACCTACATAATAGCCACCGAAATTATACCAGGTAGGCAGCACGCTTACCGGAACTAATATTATAGCAAATATAAAAGTGACAATGGCACTTGTTAAATCTCTTTTTCCTGAGGGTAACAATCTGAAACCCGCCAGCTTGTAATCATCATCCAAAACCCAGGCAATTGCCCAAAAGTGCACAAACTGCCAGATAAATTGTATACCGAATAAAATCAAAGCTATGGCATCAATCTTTTCATGAGCCGCCACATAACCGATAAGCGGTGGTAAAGCTCCCGGAATTGCCCCTACAAATACCGCTATTGGCGATTTGCGTTTTAAAGGTGTATAAGCAAATGCATACAGCAGAATTGAAAACACAGACAAATAACCAGTGGTTAAATTCAATTGACCCAATAAATAAGTACCCATTATACCCATAAATAACCCCATCACCAACGCCTGACCTGTAGTCATTCGTCCGGCAGGTATAGGGCGGTCCATGGTGCGCTTCATTAATTTATCCAGGTCCTTTTCGATAATCTCATTAAAGCAGTTAGCAGCGGCCGTTACTAAAAAGCCACCAATTATCAACTTAACCCAGTTCATCCAATCAATATGCCCATTAACCTTGCTACCTATCAAAAATGATATGGAAGCAGAAAACACTACTAAAAATGTTAATCTCAGCTTTATTAATTTCGAAAAATCACTCCACTTCATCTCTTGCTCCCTTGTCCATTAACTGATGTATATAAATTCAACATCAGGTAAAATTGCGCTCCAAAAATAAGGCTCGCCAGTAATATGTGTGATGCCTGCGCAAAAGGCGGTAATGCCCAATATGACAATAGTATACCGGTAACAATTTGCAGCATAATCATTAAAAAGGTAAAACTCATTAATTGCTGTTGTATACCCTGTCTGCTAAAGCCATTACGTATTAAAGCATAAAGTACCACATAGGCAATAAGCACAATAATGGCAATATCGCGGTGCTGCATAAATATGGCGCCCGCATAGTTGATCCAGTCTTCGCGATAGCCGCCTTGCAAGTGCCCGGCTACTGCATCAATTTTCTCCCTTACCTCTGTCCCGAAAACTATTTGCAAACAGGTTATAATTAAAGTAAGCAAGGTAACAACATGTGTTATCGGGCTCACTTTTAATACTTGCTTGCCTCCGGCTTTTGCCATATGATAGGTGGCTATACTTAAAGCTAAAATTGCAAGCGCTAAAATCATATGAACCGTTACAATCCATGCAACCAGGTTAGTTGATACCACAATTGACCCCAACCATGCCTGGAAAACAATCAATAATAAATTGATAATACTTAAAAAGGGGATCAATTTGTTCTCTTTACGATAAGTAAAGGACAAAATTGCCACTATTACCATAAACACACCGGTAATTTCGCCGATAAGTCTGTTCAGGTATTCTGTCCATGTTT
>JABDEQ010000085.1:0-3665 GCA_013286985.1 Bacteroidota bacterium
ACTGCCCGTAGTAAACAGCCTGATTGATTTACTCAATCCCATTTTGTCATCGTCATAAATGTAATCGGCATCGGTATTAATGCTTACATTATCCATTACACCGGCCATGGCGATGCTGTGTTTATCGCCATATAAACCGCCATCGCCACCAGTATCAAAAATTCTTATGGCCAGTGTGTTTTCTTTGTCCCACAAAATTGCCGGATTGGCTGCCGCGATAACATAGCTACGCGGTCCATAATTGGATGTTTTAATATTACCGCGTTTGCCGCCGTATTTGGCAATTAACTTTCCGTTCAGGTAAACCTCGTCGTTATCATCAACAACGCCTAAATTAATGCGGATGCTATCTTTAAGATATGCTTTTTCTTTTAAGGTTGATGGGATAACCATGTGCAGCCGATACCAGCCAAAGCCATCATAATCCGGATAGCCCTGTGCTTCCCAGTTATGCGATACGTCAATTGATTTCCAATGCTGGTCGTTATAATTGGGCGATGCCCATTGTGCAGAATCCCCGGTGTTAAATTTCCATCCTTTGTCGATCGAGATTTCCTGTGCTGCAGCCTTAAAGGAAAGAGCTGCAGCCAGGGAGGTCAGTATAAATAGTTTAGTCATTAGGGTGTTGGTTCTGTAGGGCAAGCAATAAATTCTTTTACCTGTCCGCAAACCCCGAAACACCAATATCACCCACACCCTTATTGCCGGGAGTAAAAGCCAATATGCTTTTTAAAAAACGTATATTAATAGTAAGCTTATACCTATTACGCGTAGCTGTGCACTAAAGGTTACTATGGGTGATTTTACCGCGTAATCGCTGCGTTTTATTCCTCTAGGTGGTACGTATCACGTTTATAAAGATAGTATAATAGCCGGTATTGCCAAATTACAAAGCCTATTATAACAATATTTATACAAACTGTTGTATGGCCTGCTGCAATTGGCTGGCTTGTAATACCCCGCTTTGGCGCCATTTGGTTTGGCTGTTTTTGAATATCATTAACGTAGGTACGCTTTGAATTTTATAAGCACTGGCCGCCGATGGGTTTTTGTCGATATCAATTTTTATAATGGTAATCTTATCGCCCAGGGCATCTTTTACCTGTTTCAATATGGGCGGCATCATTTTACAAGGGCCACACCACTCTGCCGAAAAATCAACCAACACGGGTTTATCTGATGCTATTATTTCCTGAAAGTTTGCCATAAAAATGCGTTTGATATTAAAGTTAACACTTTTACACACTCAATAGTTTGGCTTTTGGTTTTTATTACATTTTGGCAACAGATGATAGCGTTGAGTTAGTAATTTAGCCCTTTTTAATATACTTAAAATAAAATATTTGTATCTTGAAAAACTATTTAATCAACCTTAAAAAGAACTTTCACAATGGCAAATGTTGCCCAACCTTTGGTAAAAAAACGTATCAGTTCAATTGATATTTTGCGTGGTGCTATTATGCTGATAATGGCGCTAGATCATGTACGGGATTTCTTTCACCATGTAAGTCCTACCAGCGATCCAACTGATATGGCCACAACTACGCCCATATTGTTTTTTACCAGGTGGATAACTCATTTTTGTGCACCTACGTTTGTTTTTTTGAGTGGTGTTTCGGCCCATCTGGCGGGTACCCGCCGCACTAAGGCCGAGCTCAGCGATTTCCTGATAAAACGTGGACTATGGCTTGTTTTTGTGGAAGTAGTGATATTGACGTTTGCTTTTTCGCTAAACCCTTTTTATAACGTTTTTGTATTACAGGTGCTTTGGGCCATTGGCTTTAGTATGATATTACTGGGCCTGGTTGTTAGGGCGCCGTTAGCGGTAATAGGTGTTTTAGGCGGAGTGATCTTCTTTTGTCACGATATTTTGGATTATGTTAACTTCCCTAAAACGGGGTTGGCCAGCAGCCTGGATAATTTATTTTTAATGTCGCACGGTTCCGTTATTGCACTCGGTGCAAATCGTTTTGCGTTTGATTTGTATGCTATTATTCCGTGGACGGGCGTGATGTTTTTAGGTTTTGTTTTTGGCAAGCTTTACACACCATCCTTTGATGCTCAAAAAAGGAAGAAAATTTTGCGCTATACCGGCTTTGGTGTACTGGTCCTGTTTTTAGTTTTAAGATTTATTAATAAATATGGCGACCCAAACCCATGGGGCGTGCAGCGTGATGGTGTTTACACATTTCTTTCGTTTTTAAATGTAAGCAAATACCCACCTTCGCTACTTTATTCGTGCATGACTATCGGTACCTCGCTGGTTATACTATCGTTTATTGAGAATATCCAAAATAAGTTTACAGACATATTGATAATTTATGGCAACGTGCCTTTCTTTTACTATGTACTGCATTTTTACCTGATCAGAACGCTGGATGTTATCCTGTTTTTCGCTTCGGGGTATCATACCGATCAAATCGTTTCTAAAAATTCACCCTTCCTGTTCAGGCCTGCCGATATGGGTTTTAACCTTTTGGGCGTTTACCTGGTTTGGCTGCTGGTTATAGTTATATTGTATTTCCCTTGCCGCTGGTTTAGTAAATACAAAAAAACTCACCAACAATGGTGGTTAAGTTATTTGTAGGAAAATTCAGGATGCTTAATTGGTATGCATCACCTTCGGTTTCTCTGGTTGTAAAATGTTATTGTCTGATAGCCAATCGGCCAGCCTTTGTGGCCAACTATTGATGGATTTTAATTTGGATCGATAGCCCATATTAAAGCCATGCTGTCCTTGCGTAAATAAATGTGCTTCGACAGGTGCTTTTGCTGCACGATATCTTTCAAGCAGTTGCATTAATGATATAGAACAACAAGGGTCATCATTTGCAGCCAACAGGAAAAGTGTAGGCGCATCGTGCTGAACCACGTCCGGTATAAAAAGTGGTCCGGGATATATCTGTATCAAAAACTTGGGCATTGCACTTAAGCGGTCTATCGGGTCAGGCGCATTCACGTCAGGTTTATTTGGCCCGAAGGCTGTCATATCCACTACTTCACCACCTGCCGAAAATCCCATCATACCAATACGGCTGGTGTCCAGTCCATATTCAGCAGCTTTGCTTCTAACCAGTCGCATGGCACGCAGGCCATCCTCACGGGCATGTATCTCAACTTTATAAGGCGATAATGTATCGCGCCCCAAGCGGTATTTTAAAACAAATACTGTAACGCCCAAACTATTTAAAAACTTAGCCGGATCAATACCTTCGGCGGTCCAAACCAATAATCTGTGGCCGCCACCAGGGCAAATTACCACTGCGGCACCGTTTGCTTTATCTTTTGGCGGCAAAAAAACGGTAAGCGATGGGTTATGGATGTTTTTTACCCAATAGTCTTTAGCTTGTTCGGGTTCATTGCGACGGTTTTCAAAACCGGGCGCACCTTTCGGCCATAATGGGATAACGGCAGGTTCATTTTGTGCGTGTAATACTGCCGGTAGCAGCAATATAAAGGCAAGTATTTTTAAATATTTGAACATAATTTTAGGATGGATGTTTAAAGATAGAAGAATAATGAACTGTGCTTTGTAAAAATATAATAGCTTTTCATTAAATAAATATTAGTTGAATATCAAACCATTATTTTTGATCCATTAAATATCAAAAGCTATGATTACCGAATTAGATAAAAAAACTGCCCTGATTTTAATTGACCTGCAA
>JABDEQ010000085.1:3675-9290 GCA_013286985.1 Bacteroidota bacterium
ATCCAAATAACACCTTTAAGGATACCTGCAAAAAGGTATTGTTGGATTTCCATTGGCTCACCCGGTTGAGGGTATATTGGCTAATGCCGCAAAACTGGTTGATGCTTTCCGTAAAGCCGGATTACCGATAGTATTTGTAAATGTAAATCCTGCCGGTGCAAAATGGACAACCTCACGCAAAGACCCGGCGCCTGCATCGAATATCGTATTTAAAGAAGATTGGGCAGAAATTGTATCCGATATAAACCCGCAACCCGACGATATTTATATCACCAAACATACCTGGGGCGCTTTTTTTGAAACAGCGTTAGACGAAGAGTTAAAGAAAAGAGATATAACCGGTATTGTAATAGGTGGTATATCAACCAGTATTGGTGTGGAAGGTACTGCCCGCCAGGCCAGTGAAAGAGGTTATAACGTAACTTTCGTTACCGATGCCATGACTGACATGGTTGCCAGTGCACACGAAAATAGCCTGAAAACCATTTTCCCACGAATGGGCGAAACCGGAACAACCGGAGATGTTATAGCTAAACTGGACTAAGATTGACACGATTGAAGGATTTTTTTGATTGACAGGATTTTTTTTGAGCAAGATTTAAAGGATTTGATTTTGCAAGTCCTTTGAATCTTTTAATCGTATAAATCCATTCAATCCCTTAATCGTGTCAATCCTTTAATCCCGCAATCGTGTTTAACCCTTCAGCTCTTCATAGGCAGCAGTAATACCACGCTGTATACCATCACCCTGCCAGTCGGTAATGCCGGGGATAGCGGTGGCCTGCAATAACTCATCTTTAGTTTTGCCTGCATTTATGCCGGTTACTACGTAGTCTTCCAGTTTTTCCATAAAGTTTTGCATGTCCAAATATAAATACGGTATCCTTGTCAAACTGTTTACGGGCATGTTCCAAAGCCACTGGCCAGTGTTTTACTGATGCCCCAGCACTGTTATCAACAAACGGATAGCGGCGGTTAAATACCAAATCGCCGGTGTGTACAATGTTGGCATTTTCAAAGTGGATCATGGCGTCGCCATTGGTATGGCCCCGGCCAAAATAATAGGCTTTAATGTGCTCGTCGCCCACTTTTATTTTCCAGGTATCCTTAAAGGTGTTATTTGGATAATATTGCTTGTCCTCGGTTTTTTGTTTTACTGCTACGGTCGTTTGGTTTATTAGTGAGTTTTCATGAGCAGCCACTTTATTAACTACTCCCTTAAAAGAAATATTGCCGCTGGTATGGTCGCCGTGGTGGTGCGTATTAATCAGCCATTCAAAAGGCAAATCTGATTGCTTTTTTAACAGACCAATCAGGTGTGTTGCCTGGTCCGGAAACTCGGCATCAACCACAACAATGCCTTCCTTATTAATCATCCAGGCAATAGTTCCGCCTTGTTCGGCAAACATACCTACGTTGTTGCGCAGGGTTTTAAATTGATAAGTAGGGTCGGCCAGCATACCGGCAAAACTTTTTTTATTAAAAAGTGCTAGTGAAGCAGCTGTTATGGCGGTGTTTCTTAAAAAATTTCTTCTTTCCATTGGTAAATTCAGGGTTGATATTATCTATTGTTTATGACGATGATTTTGTGCCTTTGGTTGCCTCAATAATTAAGATTAAATAAGCAACAAAAGCGATTTTTTCGTAGATTAAATTTAACAGATATACGCTGCATTATGTTATAAAATTACTGTAAAAATGTTGATAGAACGTTCGTCAAAATCTGTTTATCTTTACTTTCTGATATACTATGAATCAACCCCAATCGGCTACACAATATAAATGGCTTTACCTTTTTATAGGTTTGGCAGTAATGATAAATTTCAGCGGCCTTTTTATCCCCATAATGGGTCCTGATGGTGCACTATACGCGCTCATTGCTAAAAACATGGTATTAAGGCACGATTATGTGAACCTTTTTTATCATGATGCCGACTGGCTGGATAAACCTCATTTTCCATTTTGGATTACGGCGCTATCCTTTAACTTATTTGGTTTTACCACATGGGCCTATAAATTGCCCGGCATACTTTTTTTGCTGATGGGCGCCAGGTATACCTTCCTGTTTGCCAAAACCCTTTACAATAAACAGGTGGCTTTATTAAGTGTGTTGATACTGTTAACAGCCCAGCATATTGTATTATCAGATAATGATGTGCGTGCAGAACCTTATTTAACCGGGTTAATTATTGCTGCCGTTTATCATTTATATAAAGCTTACCAAAACAACAGTTTTTGGCAATTGCTTGCCGGATGTGTTTTTACTGCATTTGCCATCATGACCAAAGGCATGTTTGCCCTGGTGCCTATTGGTGGTGCCATTGCCGGGCATTTTATTATCACCCGCGAATGGAAAGCGCTGTTTAACTTACGATGGCTATTGGCTATTATTTTAATAGCCATATTAATATTGCCCGAGTTATGGTGTCTGTATCAGCAGTTTGATCTTCACCCCGAAAAGGCGGTTTTTGGGCAAAAAGGTGTTTCGGGCATACGGTTTTTCTTTTGGGATAGCCAGTTTGGGCGCTTTTTCAATACCGGCCCCATCAAGGGTCATGGAGATCCTACGTTTTTTGTGCATACTGCTTTATGGGCCTTTTTGCCATGGTCGCTGGTAATGTTTGCAGCCGTTTTTCAATATATAAAAAAGGGAAGCAAAAATGTAAAGGCACACGAGTGGTTTTGCATAAGCGGCGCACTGCTTACTTTTTTGCTGTTTTCGGCATCAAAATTTCAATTGCCACATTATTTAAACATTGTTTTTCCTTTTTTTGCTATAGTTACGGCGCAGTACCTTTATTATATCAAACTGCAAAAAACAAGGCGCGCCGTTGGCGTTACGCAGGCTATTGTAATTGTTTTAATGTTATTGGCGGTTTGTGCCCTGCAGTATTTTTTCAACCCGCAAATTTTTAGCTGGGTTACTGCCATCAGTATAAGCATATTATTTTTACTGATGATGGTTTTTCCATACGAGGCCGACAATTCCATCATCCCTAAAATTATATATCGCACAGCCATAGCATCGTTTATTGTAAACCTTTACCTCAACCTGTCTTTTTATCCATCGTTAATGAAATACCAGGCGGCTAGCGAGGCAGCTATCTATATCGATAAAAATAATCATAACCATATTCCGGTAGTTGTTTTGGGCGATGATTATGTTACCGCATTTGAGTTTTATATTGATGCGCCCGTAACTAAAATTGATGCTGATGGCAAAGGGGAATTACCTTCAAAGCCATTTATACTATACGCCCCCGTTAGTGTGGTTAACGGTTTAACCAAAAAGGGATGGGTAATAGAAACACTGAGTACCTATCAGCGATATTGGATAAGCCGGCTGAAAGGTGCTTTTTTAAATAAAAATACCAGGCCAAAAGAGCTCACCGCAACCGAAGTAGTAATGGTGAATTGATTTTTTGCATGGCTTGTATCGTTTAGCTTACATGCTGCGTAATGCATAATAACCAGGTGAAAATAAATTATTTAATCTAGCTTATTATGGTAAATCGCAAAACTCCGCTGTTGCTTTTCTGTTTATTGTTTATTGGCTTTGCTTCCTGCAAAAAGTCAACTGTTACTCCTCATTCGGGCCCGGGAAAGGACCTGGTACTTTCGGCCATTGAGCAACAAAAGGTAACATCGGACAATGCGTTTACCTTAAGTTTATTTAAAAATTTAGATAGCGCAAATACCGGAGGTGTAAACCTCTTTGCATCACCGCTTTCTGTAAGTTTTGCATTGGGGATGACCAGCAACGGAGCAAATGGCGCTACCCTTGATGCCTTTAAAAAGGTACTTGATTTTAATACACTGACGCCCGCCCAGATAAATACCTATTACCAAACCCTGCTGACAAATTTGCCCGGATTGGATCCGAATACCACCGTAAAAATTGCCAATTCAATTTGGTACAGGCAGGGTTTTAATGTGGCGTCGCAGTTTTTGCAAACCAACAGCACTTATTTTAACGCTAAAGTGCAGGCCCTTAATTTCAGCGACCCTTCATCAGTAAACACAGTTAATAACTGGGTAAGCGATCAAACAAATGGTGCAATACCGTCTATAATAAATGCCATACAACCTAATGATATGATGTACCTGGTTAATGCCATTTATTTTAAAAGCATCTGGAATGAAAAATTTGATCCGGCCAAAACAATACCACTGCCATTTACTTTGGCCGACAATAGCCAGGTAACTACCAGTTTTATGGATGGGAAAATTGATTATAAAAGATTTGATAACAGCGAAGTGCATGTTTTTGAATTGCCTTACTCCAATAACCGCTATAGCATGGTAATAGCAATGCCTGCAACTGGCATAACTGTACAACAGCTGGCCGCCGGGCTCGATTCGGCCAAATGGAACTTGTGGATGAACAGTTTATTTGCAACCAATAGCGAATTAAAGCTGCCAAAATTCAAATTCAGCTATAGCATAAACCTCAATAACCCGTTAACGGAACTGGGTTTGGGTATTGCTTTTTCATCAAATGCTGATTTTAGCGGTATTAGCACCGGACTGCCGCTGCAAATAACCCGCGTTGATCATAAAGCTTATATCGATGTTGATGAAAGCGGTACAACAGCCGCGGCCGCCACAGTTGTTGTTGTAGGCACATCGGTATCTGCTAATCCTCCGCCAACAGTAATTGATCATCCTTTTATATTTGCCATAAGACAGGTAAATACCGGCCTGATATTATTTACAGGAGTGATGAATAACCCTTTGCAATCGGGCAGTTAATGCTAAATATTACATTATTATAACATAGGGCTTTTATATATTGCGCCATCAATTAATCAAAAACCTTAATAACGATGGATAATATTTTTGCCACGCTGTTTGAACTTCAGCTTACAAAATTAAAGGGGGAAGTAGCCAGTTTTAAAGATGAAGCTGATCTTTGGAAAAAATTGGACGGCATAAGCAATCCTGCCGGTATTCTTGTAAGTCACCTGTTGGGAAGCCTTAATTTTAGCCTTGGTACTAATATTGCCAAAAATGGTTATATCAGAAACCGGGAAGCTGAGTTTGCTGAAACAAATATTCCCCGCGAAAAACTAATAAGCGGAATAGACAGCCTGATATTGGTGGTTAAAGCCGCTCTCGAAAATATAAGCGAAGAAAAGCTGGAAGAACAATACCCAATGGAGCATCAGGGTATCCACAATACCCGGTTTTACCTCTCCTTATCTACCAAAACAAGAAAAAGGGATCAAACCATCGTGCGCATTACCATACCAGTTATACAGCGATGGTAAATTAAATGCGGATAAAACTGCCTTTACCCTGAACTTTACCGCCAGCAATGAGATTTTTGGCAAGGGAGCTTCGGGCTCACCTTTTAACGTTTATGCACCGGGCAAATATTTGCAGCAGGTTAACGATAAAGAGGTAATGGGCGATGTACGCACCTGGGCCTACACCGCAGTTGCCGGCGATACGCTAACCGATGCCTGGCCACTACACGAATTTGAAAACAGTGATTATCATTTGCGTGTGTACGGGCCCAACGGCTTTTTCCGCGAATTTAAAGGCAACGCCGCCGACCCGGCCGTTGAGATAACCGCCGAATACCAACGCAGCCTTACCGACACCAAAAAGTT
>JABDEQ010000086.1 GCA_013286985.1 Bacteroidota bacterium
GTAAACGCTAACCCTGTTTGAGTTGATGAGTACCTTAAAATTATTTACCCACGACTAAATCAATTTAATGAAAACTGCTTCTGATCTACTCAAAATCCTGTCCATTGATATTGGAGGTTCACACATCAAGGCTACTATTCTGAACAATAAAGGCGAATTGCTTAAGAACTACGAAAAGGTAATCACCCCAACTCCGGCAAGTCCCGATAATGTTATAAAGTCAATTAAAACCCTTGTAAAGGATTTTCCTGAGTTTGATAAGGTTTCTGTAGGCTTTCCGGGTTATGTAAAAACTGGTGTAATAAAAACTGCACCAAACCTGGGTACTGCTTTATGGAAGGACTATGATTTCGCTAAAAATTTAGGAACTGCATTGGGTAAAGAAGCCCGTGTAGTAAATGATGCTGATATGCAGGGATTAGGCGTTGTAAATGGCAAAGGCCTTGAAATGGTTATTACTCTTGGTACCGGTTTCGGTACCGCATTACTGCTAGACGGCAAACTGTTGCCGCACCTGGAGTTTTCACATCAGCCGTTTAGCAAATCAAAATCGTACGATAAATACATAGGCGAAGCCGCACTTGAAAAAGAAGGCGTAAAGAAATGGAACACCCGTATGAAAAAGGTTTTCGGCGTACTGAAAACCGTATTCAATTATGATTATTTGTATATCGGTGGCGGCAACTCTGATAAACTAACCTTTAAGCTCGATAAAAACATGAAAATTGTTTCAAATGCCGATGGCATAAAAGGCGGTTCAAGGTTATGGACGCAAGATGAGGCACCTATAGAAAAACCAATACTAACACAATAATACATTAAACCACCATTACTAACATGGAAACAACCACACAGGACATTGAGCAGTTAGGCATAAATACAGTAAGAATTTTATCTGCTGATGCTGTACAGAAAGCAAATTCAGGTCACCCGGGTACTCCAATGGCACTTGCTCCAATAGGGCACGTTCTTTGGTCTGAATATTTGAAATATAACCCTAAAAACCCGAACTGGGCAAACCGCGATCGTTTTATATTATCAAACGGCCACGCGTGTATGCTGCAGTACAGCTTTCTTTACCTAACCGGTTATGATATTTCATTGGATGATATCAAAAACTTCCGCCAAATGAACAGCAAAACCGCGGGTCACCCGGAGTATGGCCTGGCACCCGGCATTGACGTAACAACCGGTCCATTGGGCCAGGGTTTTGCCAATGGCGTTGGTTTCGCTATTGCTCAAAAACATTTGGCAGCGCGTTATAATAAACCCGGGTTCGATCTGTTCGACTATAAAATATACGCTATCTGTAGCGATGGCGATTTAATGGAAGGTGTAGCATCTGAAGCTGCTTCAATTGCCGGTCACCTGGAGTTAGGCAACCTTATTTATTTGTACGATGATAACCACATTTCTATTGAAGGTGATACCGACATTACCTTTAACGAAGATGTAGCCAAACGTTTTGAAGCTTACGGCTGGCACGTACAAACCGTCGATGATGGTAACGATTTAAAAGCTATCACCAACGCTATCCGCAACGCTAAAATTGAAATAGCAAAACCATCAATCATCAAAGTTCGTACTCAAATTGGTTATGGCAGCCCTAACAAAGTAAACACTGCCGGTGCACACGGATCACCGCTGGGTGCCGATGAAATTAAACTGGTTAAAGAGTTTTTCGGATTCGATCCTGAAAAATCATTCGTTGTGCCTGATGAAGTATTAAAATACTACCACGATAAAGGCGCAAGAGGCGCTGATCTGGAAGCTAAATGGAATGATCTGTTTACAGCTTACAAAGAAAAATTCCCTGAGCTGGCAGCAGAGTTTGAATTAGCATTTAAAGGCGAATTACCTAAAAACTGGGATGCTAAATTACCGGTATTTAAAGGTTCTGACCCTAAAATGGCTACCCGTCAGGCATCTGGTAAAGTATTAAATGCTATTGCTGCAAGCCTGCCACACCTTATTGGTGGTTCGGCCGACTTAGCACCATCAACAGATACTAACCTGAAAGAATTTACTTCTTTCACGCCTGAGCAGCGCGATGGCCGTAACTTCCACTTCGGTATCCGCGAGCATTCAATGGGTTCTATCCTTAATGGTATGGCATTAACACATGGCCTTATTCCGTTTGGTGCAACCTTCCTGATGTTTTCTGAGTACATGCGCCCTCCTATCCGTTTGGCTGCAATCATGAAAATACGCCCGATATTTATCTACACACATGATAGTATTGGTTTAGGCGAAGATGGCACCACTCACCAGCCAATTGAACAACTGGCTGCTTTACGTGTTATCCCTAATGTTACCTTAATCCGCCCGGCTGATGCTAACGAAACTGCACAGGCATGGCGCGTGGCTATTGAACATAAAGGCGGCCCGGTTATTTTAATATTTACCCGTCAGGGCTTACCAATACTTGATCAGGATAAATACGCCAAAGCTACTGAATTAGAAAAAGGCGCTTACATCTTATCAGAAGCAAGCAAATCACCTGATTTAATCCTGATGGCAACCGGATCTGAAGTATCGTTGATCCTGGAAGCGCAGGCTAAATTAGAAGCCGACGGTATATCAACCCGCGTAGTAAGTATGCCAAGCTGGGAACTGTTTGAAAAACAGGATGCCGCTTATAAAGAAAAAGTATTCCCTAAAGCACATAAAAAACGTTTGGCCGTTGAAATGGCCTCACCAATGGGCTGGCATAAATATGTTACCGATGAAGGCGACATCTTAGCTATGACCACCTTTGGTGAATCGGCACCGGCTGAAGAGTTATACAAACATTTTGGCTTCACCGTTGATAATGTAGTTAAAAAAGCGAAAGCACTGTTATAAGATTTGAGATACGGGATGTGAAATTAGAGATATAGCTTAAGTAAAGAGCCCAATGTCTTAAACTCACATCCCAAATCTCCTATCTCAATTGCAAAGACAATGAATTGGCAAAGTGATATAATCAAAACACTCGAATGGTCTGGCACGGTAATTAACCGCGAGGGGAAAGAGAAAGTTGCCGGTGAAATAGCTGCAAAAGTTAAAGACGGTGATGTGTTGGGGGTTGGTTCAGGTTCAACTGTTTATATGGCGCTGATAGCTATTGCAAAAAAAATTAAGGAGCAAAAGCTTAATATTAAAGCCATACCTACCTCTATTGAAATTTCCATGTTTTGTGCTAAACTGGGTATCCCCTTAACCACTTTGTACGAAAACAAACCCGACTGGCTGTTTGACGGTGCCGATGAAGTTGACCCAAACCGCAACCTTATTAAAGGCCGCGGCGGGGCAATGTTTAAAGAAAAACTGCTGATCAGCTCAAGTCCGGTAAATTATATTATTGTTGACGACAGCAAGATGGTGGATAAATTAGGCACTAACTTTCCAATACCTATTGAAGTTTTTCCGGCAGCGTTGCTGCATGTTGAAAGCGAATTAAAGAAGCTTGGGCCCGAAAGCATTGCCTTACGGCCTGCTAAAGGCAAAGATGGCTCGGTAATAACCGAAAACGGAAATTTAATACTTGATGCGCGGTTCCATGATATTGAAAGCGATCTTGAAGTAAAAATAAAATCAATTACGGGTGTAATTGACAGCGGGCTGTTTATAAACTACGATGTGCAGATTTTGGTGGCTTAACCATCGCTGCTAATTGTATTTAACACAGCATCGACACTAATAAAAAAACAAAATTTAAAAACATATTACCATGGCAACTAATAAAGTAAAACAAATACACAGTTTTGGTCAAAGCATCTGGCTTGACTTTATTGACCGGGAGATCATTGCATCCGGCAATTTGAAAAAAACTGATGGATGAAGACGGCGTAAGAGGTGTTACCTCAAACCCTGCTATATTTGAAAAAGCAATAACCAGCAGTTCTGACTATGATGCCGATATCCGCAAACTGGCTGACAGCGATAAAACTAACGAGGAGATATTTTTCGGTTTAGCTATAAGCGACATTAAGCATGCTACTGACATTTTTAAAGGCCTTTACGACGAATCAAAAGGTGGCGATGGCTATGTAAGTTTAGAGGTTTCTCCATTTTTAGCATTGGATGATGCAGGCACTACCAAACAAGCTGAAGAGCTTTGGAAAGCAGTTGACCGCAAAAACGTAATGATCAAAATTCCGGGAACAAAACCAGGTTTATCGGCCATCAGAAAATCAATTGCAAAAGGCATTAATATCAACGTAACCCTGTTATTTGGTTTACCGCGCTATAAAGAAGTTACTGAGGCTTACATTTCAGGTTTGGAAGATCATTTAGCGGCAGGACATTCAATCGGTCATATTTCATCAGTAGCGAGCTTCTTTTTAAGCCGTATTGATGTTTTGGTTGATCCATTGCTTGACGAAAAAGGCTTAGGCGATTTAAAAGGTGAAGTTGCTATCGCGTCAGCTAAAAAAGCTTACGAAATTTACAAACAAGCTTTCAGCGGTCCACGTTGGGAAAAACTGGCTGCTCATGGCGCACAACCACAACGTTTATTATGGGCAAGTACCAGCAGCAAAAATCCTGCATTTAAGGATACCAAGTATGTTGAGGCACTTATCGGTCCAAACACCGTTGATACCGCGCCATTAGAAACTATTGAAGCTTTCCGCGATCACGGTGTTGCTGCTAATACTTTGGAAGAAGGTTTGGATAAAGCTACCGAAATATTAAACAAGCTTAAATCTGCCGGTATTGATATTGACAAGCTTACCCAGCAACTGGAAGATGAAGGAATTGAAAAATTCAATAAACCTTTCGAAAAATTATTACAAGCTATTGAAGATCAAAAAAGCAAAGTATAATAATTGTGGAAGCAGCAGACATTAAAATCCTGTTTTTTGACATAGGTGGCGTGCTCCTGACCAATGGCTGGGGACATGAATCGAGGCAAGAAGCGGCTAAGCTATTCGGCCTTGATTACAAGGAGATGAGCGAAATGCATACGTTTATCTTTAACGTATATGAAACCGGCAGCATCACGCTGGATGAATATCTGGATACAGTTGTATTTAACCGTCCCCGCGACTTTACCAGGGAAGATTTTAAGGATTTCATGTTCCGTCAGAGTATTGAGTTGCCCGATACGCTTAAATGGCTCAAAGAGTGGAAAAAAGATTGTGGTTTCCGCATCATAGCCATTAATAATGAAGGTAAGGAACTGAACGACTACCGGGTAAAGAAATTTAAGCTGCATGAAGTATTTGATGCCTTTGTAGCATCGTGCGAGGTTGGTTTGCGCAAGCCCGATCCGGCTATTTTTAAACTGGCAATGGGCATTGCACTGGCGCAACCTGCGCAATGTGTTTACTTTGACGACAGGATTATGTTTGCGAAGGCTGCCGGCAAATTGGGTATCCGTGCCTATCAGCATACCAGCTTTGAAACTACCAAACAAATATTAGAAAAAATAAAACTAGAAAACCCCAACTAAAATGAGCAGTCCAGATAAATATGATTTCGGTATGATTGGCCTTGGTACTATGGGCCGCAACCTGTTACTTAACATGGGCGACCATGGTGTAAAAGGTGCCGGATTTGATAAAGATGCCTCAAAAGGCGAGTTATTGGAAAAAGAAAGCACGCATCATAACCTTAAAGGATTTAGTGATGTTAAACTTTTTGTTGAAAGCTTAAATACGCCACGTGCCATTATGATGCTGGTACCGGCGGGTAAAATTGTTGATGATGTTATTGCCGAATTATTGCCTCTACTGTCAAAAGGCGATATTTTAATTGATGGCGGTAACTCTCATTTCACCGATACTAATCGCCGTGTGGATGAACTGGAAACAAAAGGTTTTCACTTCTTCGGTATGGGAATTTCGGGTGGTGAAGAAGGCGCCCGCCGCGGCCCGAGCATGATGCCCGGTGGCGATAAAGATGCCTATAATGTAATGAAGCCTATCCTGGAGTCTATTGCGGCTAAGGTTGATGGCGCTCCTTGCGTTACTTATATTGGCCCTGGTGCATCAGGTCACTTTGTGAAAATGGTGCATAACGGTATTGAGTATGGTTTGATGCAGCTGATTGCTGAAACCTACGAGATCCTGAAAAAAGGCTTAAAACTGGATAACGACGAAATTGGTAAAATATTTACCCAATGGAACGAAGGCCGTTTAAAATCATTCCTGTTAGAAATCACCAAAGACATTTTTGCTTACAAAACACCGGGAACAGATCATTTATTATTAGATGATATAAAAGACGAAGCAAAAGCAAAAGGTACCGGTAAATGGACATCGCAAGTGGCTATGGATCTGCAGGCGCCTATCCCAACTATTGATACCGCAGTATCTATGCGCGATTTATCAAAATATAAACAACTAAGAGAGCAGGCTGCTGAGCTTTATAGCAAAGACGAAATATCACTTAGCGTTAATAAAGACGAGTTTTTAGTTGCTTTAGAACAGGCTTTCTACTTCAACATGATCATTAGCTATGCGCAGGGTATGCACCTGCTGGCAAGAGCATCAGAAGAATACAAATATGATTTGAAGCTTGATCAGATAGCTAAAATATGGCGCGGTGGTTGTATCATCCGTTCAGAGTTCCTGAATGACATTTACAATGCCTACCAGAAAAATGCGTCATTAGCTCATTTATTGTTAGATGGTCATGTGCATGATTTAGTGGCTGCTGCTCTACCTGGTGCCCGCAAAGTATTAACGGCAACTATTGCCGCTGGTATTGCCAGCCCTGCATATGCATCATCATTAAGCTATTTTGATGCCTTCCGCAGCAAACGCATGCCTTCAAATTTAACACAGGCACAACGCGACTATTTTGGTGCACATACCTATGAGCTTGTTGGCAAAGAGGGCGTGTTCCATACACAATGGGTACCAAAAAGCAACGATTAATTATTAATTAGCCGACAGAAAACATTTATCATGAGTACAAGCACAAAATCAGAACCAACTATATTCATTATTTTTGGTGGTACAGGCGATTTAACCTCACGGAAAATTGCACCAGCTCTTTATAATTTATTTTTGGATGGATGGCTGCCTAACCAATTCTCTATAATTGGCACCGGCCGTACACAACTTTCTGACGATCAGTTCAGAGAAAATTTATTGAAGGACATCAACCAGTTTTCGCGCAGCGGCAAGGTTGACAAAGCAAAGTGGGACGTATTTGTTAAAAGCGTTTATTACCAGGTATCAGATATTAAAGATTTTGAAACCTATAAAGAATTTGGTAAACGTGTAGAAAAACACAACGCCGAGTGGAAAACCAAGGCAAATGTGATTTATTACCTTGCCGTGTCGCCAAACTTCTTCCCTATTATTGCTTCTAATATTTCAAAAGCCAAACTGGCCGATGACCCGAAAAAAGTAAGGATAGTTATTGAAAAACCATTTGGTCATGACCTGGAAACAGCAAAAGAGCTTAATAAATTGCTGTCGAGCATTTTTGATGAGTGCCAGATCTATCGTATCGACCACTACCTGGGTAAAGAAACCGTTCAAAACATCATGGCTTTCCGCTTTGCTAACTCCATTATGGAGCCGCTATGGAACCGTAACTATATTGAACACGTACAGATATCCGTTACTGAACAGTTAGGCGTTGAAGAACGCGGCGATTACTACGATGGCGCAGGTGCTATGCGCGATATGATTCAAAACCACTTGCTACAACTGCTTTGCCACGTAGCGATGGAGCCGCCTGTTAGCTTCAATGCTGATGAAGTACGCGACCGCAAAGTTGATGTATTAAAAGCAATGCGCAAGTTTAGTCCTGAAGATGTTCGCATGTCGGCCGTGCGCGGTCAATATGGCAGCGGATGGATGAAAGGCAAGGAAGTACCGGGCTATCGCGAGGAGCCCAAGGTTGATCCTGAGTCAAATACAGAAACTTTTGCGGCCATTAAATTCTTTATTGATAACTGGCGCTGGCAGGGTGTTCCATTCTATTTACGTACCGGTAAAAGGTTGCACCAGTCGTCATCAGTAATCACTATTCAGTTTAAGGATGTACCACACTTAATATTTCCAACTGAATCAAGCGAAAGCTGGCAGCAAAACAGACTGATTATCAGCATACAGCCGGAAATGAGCATTCGCTTACAAGTACAGGCAAAACGTCCGGGGCTTGATATGGTTTTAAATGCCGTTGATATGGTATTTGATTATAAAGGAACCTACGCAAGCCAGGCACCGGAAGCTTATGAAACTTTAATTTTGGATACTATGCTGGGCGATCAAACTTTGTTTATGCGCGGCGACCAGGTAGAAGCTGCATGGGAATTGGTTATGCCGATTTTAAGCACATGGCAAAATAAAAAGAGTTTAAATTTCCCTAATTATTCCGCCGACTCATGGGGACCGGAATCAGCAGAGGCTTTGATAGCCCGCGACGGATTCAACTGGTTCACCCTACCGGTACAGAGTAATAAAAAGTAGTTTGTTAGTGATTGGAGGTTAGAGATTAGTTTTCATTGCGAAACGAATCTTTAAATCACTAACCTCTAATTAACTAACCTCTAATCACTAAATATGAAACTAAATATTTTCAACAATGATAATGAAGTGCTTTCTGCCCTGGCAGAGCATTTTGTTAAAGTAGCTAACGAGGCTATTGCTGCAAAAGGGAAATTTTCAGTAGCCCTTTCGGGTGGAAGTTCACCAAAAAAGCTGTACGAATTATTGGCTGACTCTTATGCCGATAAACTTGATTGGCAAAAAGTATTTTTCTTTTTTGGCGATGAAAGAAATGTACCACAAACACATCCCGATAGCAATTACCTAATGGCAAAAAAGGCGCTGTTTGAGCCCCTGGAAATCAGCACGCTGCAAATCTTCCCGGTTGATACCACCCTTGATCCAAAAGATGCGGCAGCGCGATATGAAGCTGAAATTGAAGAATTCTTTGATGAAACTGAATTAAGTTTCGACCTGGTGCTGCTTGGATTGGGCGATAACTCACACACAGCTTCTTTGTTTCCGTTTACACCGGTTTTGCACGACAGAACGCCCGGCGTATCGGAAGTTTTCTTACAAGACCAACAGGTTTTCCGTATTACCATGAATGCGCCTTTAATTAATGAGGCACAGCATATAGCGTTTTTAGTGTATGGTGCGGGTAAGGCCATTGCCGTTCATCACGTTTTAGAAGATGACGAGGACATTGAAGAATATCCTGCTCAGTTGATTGAGCCTATTGTGGGCGAAATCGAGTGGTTTTTGGATACTACGGCGGCGGCAAACTTAAAACAAAAATAAAATCTCAAAAAAGCATCTATATTTAACGCA
>JABDEQ010000087.1 GCA_013286985.1 Bacteroidota bacterium
GCCAAAAGGCATATTATCGCGCACAATTTTAAATTCATCACCAACATTGGCCAAAGCTATATGAGAATTTGAGGGCTTTATATCGTCGGCCATTTCTATATCATTCGATTTATACCTTCCTATTACTTTTTCCTGTTGTTCTGTAGAGAGTTCTTTCCAGGATGTTAAATTGTGGATATATTTTTGTACAAAAAGATAGCTTCCTCCTGTATAAAGTGGGTCATCGTTCCCCACCATGCTAAAGAGTTCCCTATCCTGCCCCTGGGGGTTTTCGGTACCGTCAACAAAACCCAAAATAGAACGGCTATCCCAATACCGGAAACCATGAATTTCTTCTGTACAAGTGGCCACCGGGCTTAAAATATCTGATATCGCCGATGCCATATCATAACATATGCTGGTATTATCTGCTCTTATATGAAAATGCAGGTGTCCTTTGGAAGAAACTGCTGTGTGTTTTTCGCCAATTATGGGAACAAAATTCACTAATTCTTTAGGCAAGGGAACCGGGAGCTGAAGCCGAAGCCAGGCATCATATCCAATTCCTATTACACAACTCGCCCTGGAAACAGGGAAGCGCACATTAGCAGAATTATTAAGGTTAATAACCAGTTTGCAAAGCCTGCTAAAAACATCTTTAACTTCCAGATTATCCTTAAAATCCCAAACCATAAATATGGTATTGTTATTTGTGTAGTCCGTTACATTCTGTGATTCCGGGTTCATAGCTTAAAATATCCCTGTTGTGTGCTACGAAAATAAACATTCGTGGCGTATTAATATAGCAGAATTTGGGTTACTTTCATGTTTGATACCCGGCTTAAACGAGCTTATAATCATAGTTAACAAAAGTCTGCCGCATGATGCTCCCGGCATCCTTCAAAATCGGCTTGCCATACCCGAATACCATTTTATCAAAGTCAAGGTCCGTCACATTCAGGATGCTGCTGATACCCTCCGCCATATTTTCATAAATGACGCTCAGGCCTAGCCCGGTGCTGTTCGACAACAGGTCGCCTGCGATCAGCACTTCTTCGTTTTCTGCCAGCAGGCAGATGTGGCCCTTGCTATGGCCAGGTGTGTGGATAACGCGAATGCCGCCCAGCAAAGGCAGCAGATCGTGGTCGCTCAACTGTTCGTCTATACTAACCGGCTCGATATTGATGCCGGAGCGTTTAATGACCAGCTCATAGATCAGCCAGTTTTTTAGCCCGGGTGTAAGGCATATCTCTTTGCGGCAGGCAATGCCATAACGCATTATATTCGCATCTTCGCGATGCGCCATTACCGGAATTCCTAATATGCGCTTTATCTCTTCGGCACTTCCTGCATGATCAGGATGTGCATGGGTCAGGATGATTCGTTTGATATCATAAGGGTTTTTGCCCGAGTTCTTAATTGCGCTGAAAATTTTTCCCGCGCTTCCTTTGGTACCGGTATCTATCAGGGTCAAGCCATTATCTTCTATCACAAAAGCATTGACCCAACCCAGGCTTATCTGGTATATATTATTGCTGATCCTTTTCATACGATTATTCATATTTGATTTTAAATAAAAAACTTATTGATTAATGCGTAAAAAACGGGGTCATAGATCTTGCTTGCGGATTAAAATATTTATTTAAGGATCATCACTTATACCTGGCGGGTTCCCCTACCGGAATATCTAAACGTCATTTTATGACACAAACGTTCAAAAAGTTGTGTTAACGAATGTTAAAATCGACAACCCGGTGTATTGTGTCTATCAATAGCTAAATTAAAACGACGGTATCAGGTTAATTTTCAGAAGAATCTGGATACCGACAAGTGAACAGGCTGGTCGTTGATATTTATACTTCCTGTGTATATCAATAAATCACCCGAACTCAAAAAGCTCCCCCAATAATCCAATCCAAAAAAAATTCAAAAAAACTTGCGCAAGTGAATACTTGCATATATATTTGCAAGCACTTACTTGCATAATATGAAAGCGCGACGAGACGTTTACCAGGCCATAGCCGACCCCACCCGCAGAGCAATCATCAATATGATTGCCGCCGAACCGCATAATGTAAATGCCATTGCCGATAAATTTGATGTAACCCGGCAGGCAATATCGCTGCATATTCAAATCCTGATCGATTGCGGGCTCATTGCTGTTAAACAGCAGGGCCGCGACCGCATTTGTGAGGCGCAGTTAGGTGAGCTTAGCGAAGTAGCTGTTTGGGTTGAGCAGTACCGCCAGCATTTTGAAAAGAAACTAGACGCATTAGAAACCTATATCGAAAAATTAAAAAAAGAAAGAGATGGAAAACACTAAAAGCAACACAGCAAACCGCAGCATTTCAATATCAAGAACCATAAATGCTCCGGTAGCATTGGTTTGGGAAGTTTGGACACAGCCAGAACACATTGCCAAATGGTGGGGTCCCAACGGATTTACCAATACCATTACCGTTATGGACGTACAGCCCGGCGGACAATGGAACCTGGTAATGCACGGCCCCGATGGAACCAATTATCAAAATAAAAGTGTGTTTAAAGAAGTAGTGCCCCACAAAAAAATCGTTTTGGAACATTATAATCCCAACTTTACTGCAACAATTCAGTTTGAGAAGCAGGGGGATAAGACACACCTCAACTGGCATATGCTATTTGAATCGGAAGAGGTATTTATGGCCGTTGTTAAAGCTCACAAAGCCGACGAAGGACTAAAACAAAATGTAGAGAAACTGGTGGCATACCTGCAAGGTTTGAAATAATAACAAGAACACCTGGTTAAACTAAAAGCCTTTGGATGTATATCTGAGGGCTTTTTATTTAAGATGCACTGTCCCGCAGAGATATGATACAAAAAGAAACAGCTGATACAGCTGGGACAACGCGCATTGTAAATCAACCAGTTAAATCGCTGACTGGGTCATGCTGGGACAAATGGGACAAAAAATGTGCTCTTTTTTAGCAATTTGGTGTTTCAGGTAAGCTTATTTTGAGACAAGACCGTATAAGATCATGGGTACGCCAACGCCTTGTCCTCCTCTGGTCTAAGTTTCCCAACTTAGACCTAAAATGTGTTAAGCTTTCAGCTTAACAATATAACCAGCAACTGACTACGCGTCTTTGCAAGCACAATGCTTGTTATATTTTAGGTCTGAGAGCCCATTAAGGAGGACCTATATGCTATTTTGTTTCAAATATTCTTTTACCTTATTATAATTAGTTATGGAATCAGGCTGTACATCGCTCAGTGTTCTTTTAATAACCTCATCATAAATGGCAACTAACTTATCGTAATTGGGATTCTTAACAAGCTTTGCTATAATTAAGCCTTTCATACATCTTGCATTTGTGAAAGCCCCGACATAAGCTGGACTATATTCAAATGGCGGATTATTTATAAAATCATCCATTGCTTCAAGACTTGCAAATTTTGAAAAATAGGGTTTTGCTATTTCGGTGTAGTACGTTTTTAATGTCGGTAATTGGGTATAAACATCATTATCTGTGGAAAACCAGAGCCCCAAACTTTCTCCCTTAACTATTTTTCTCCCATCTGGACTATAATATATTCTTTCGAGCATATCTTCACTAAATGTTAACCGATGGCGTTGCTTTCCCAATATTTTTTCACAAATATCTTCAACCCGCTTTTGACTTATCCTCAAAATCATATCTACTGAATAACTGGAGCTCCATGATACAGGCCAAATATTAATGATATATTTAAAATCTCCCTCAATTTTAATAAATTCATTAGCGGTCTTTTTGTATACAAATCCATCGCCAATAATGTAACTTCCGAAATCACTATTTATAAACTGTTTTATGTCGGCGATTCTTAGATTCATAATATTCAGATTATTGAGTTACTTTCTATAATAACATTTGCCAGGTCTTCCTAAATTTGTAATTCGACGGCTTTCTAAGTTAAAAAGAATCAAACAAAAAAAGCTCTCAGATTTTACCCTCAACTGGTCGAAGCTTACAAACCTCGACCTAAAATATTGCAAGTAAAATGCTTGCATAAAAAAGCCTTTAGATAAAAATCTAAAGGCTTTTTAGCATTTCTGATGTGATCCTCCCTTTAAAAACAATCCTTATAATTCAGGCGCAATTGAAAAATCAATAGGCACATCTGTTAAGGCAAATACATAGTTGCTGATGATCTTATCGCCCACAGCAATAACAACATCCATCAAGCTGCCTTTGTTATAACCGGCGGCATAAAAGTTCTCTACCAGTTGCGGGTCAGCATGACCCTGATTTTCTGCAATACCTTTACCCCACTGGTCTAAGCTTTCAACTATGATATCACAATAAATTCTCCTGATAAACACATCCACCCATTACACGGTAGCAAAACTTACAAAATAAAGCTGGTCGTGCTCATGGAAAACATATTTTCTGCCCATGTAGCTAAAATAATAATTGAGGTTGGTTTTGCAAGCAGAATACTTGCTACATTTTAGGTCTAAGTTACGTTATCGCTAAACTTAGACCAGTGGGGTGGTATTCAAATTGCTTGCTTTTAATGACAGTACCTCATGCCAGGTTGAGTTCACCTACAGATCAATTATCCCATTTTTATAGTGAGATTTTCTAATAGTTTTATCGTTCAAATAAATTACCCAGGTACTATCAGGAAGTGGTTGATAATACTCTTTCACGATAGTTCTGTTTTCTTGTTTTTGTAAATTAAAAACTTCTTCATAATATTTAAATACATCTAATCCGTTTGAATATATACCTTTTTCAATAAGTTGCTTATTTCTTGAATCATATATCTCGAAACTCAAAGCACCCCTATAATCCCTTAGGAAAAGTTTGATATCCGTAGTGTCGCTAAGCTTTTCTACAACTATTTTCCCGATCACTGGATGGTACCACCAAAAGTCAAATTCTTTCAGATTTATCGCTCTTTCTTTTGCAATGGGAAACGTTGTCTTTGAATGATTACAAGACAAAATAGTAACGATTATTACTGCAACTAAAACTTTTCCCTTCATAAAACCTTTATCAATTTATTTTCCAAGCAAACAAACTTATTTATTCCCTTTAATTATTTATACCCTTTTATTTCGATTGTATATTTAAAATCCTCGGAACTTCCTTTCGTGTTTTTATAATCTTTTTGGGGATACTTTTGCGAAAAGACAACGTTTACTTTTGCCTGCGGGTAATCTTTCAAAATCCTATTTTTCAATTCGAATATACTATTATTACCTGTTTTTGTGAGCAACGTTACCGAAATAACGGTACGCTTTGTAACATGACTAGCTGCCATTTGAGACATTAATGATTGAATATTGGGCCCAATTAGCTCTTTAACAGCTAAATCAACCCGATCAGGGCGTCCCCTTCCCGGTCCTCCTCCTCTGGTCTAAGTTTCCCAACTTAGACCTAAAATGTGTTAAGCTTTCAGCTTAACAATATAACATGCAAATGGCTTCACGTTTTTGCAGGCAGAATGCTTGCCATATTTTAGGTCTGAGTTACGCTATCGCTAAACTTAGACCAGTGAGAGGATTTGCATTGTGTAGCAGGACTGGAAGAAATAATTATCTGATTAGAGCAATATTCTCAAACATCTTCCTATTTTTAATTCATAAAATAACTTCCATGATCTTCAAGTATTTTAATGGCCCGATTGATGAAATGAGCGACCTTGTGGACGAACAGTCTGTTTGTTCTATTTGTGGAAAAAAAGACTATTGTTTTGAATTAGATTACGCCACTACTCATGTATTTGGCGACGATGACAAAGATGGAAAGTTTGGATGTTATTCATGTTTAAAGGAAGGAAAGTTTGAATTTTGGCACGACACTGAATTTGGAATGCTCGATGAAAACGGCTTAAACAAGGTTTATAAACATAATATGGATAACCCACCTTCGATTACTATTGAAAAGCTAATAGAATTAAGAAGAACTCCGCAAATTATAACTTGGCAACAAGAATTGTGGCTAACGCATTGTGATGATTTTATGGTTTACAAAGGAACTTGGGAGCCTAAAGATTTTTATTCAAACAGTAAAGATGGCGACGGTAAAGCTCTTTTTATGAGCATGACAGATAAAGAACTAAATCATTTGTGGGATGATAGCTTACCAGAGAACGAAACGATACTCGAAGAGTGGTATCCAACTTACTATGTATTCGAATGCAGTCATTGTGGCAAAATGCGCGGTAATTGGGATTGTGATTGATACACATTCTGGCCGAAGTTTATAAACTTCGACTTAAAATATTGCATGCATTCTGCTCCAACAAAAAGCCTTTAGATTTTCATCCAAAGGCTTTTGTCGTTTCTTCACCATCATTATCAAAAACAATCCTTATAATTCAGGAGCTATCGGAAAATCAATAGGCACATCTGTTAAGGCAAATACATAGTTGCTGATGATCTTATCGCCCACGGCAATAACAACATCCATCAAACTGCCTTTATTATAACCGGCGGCGTAAAAGTTATCTACCAGTTGCGGGTCAGCATGGCCCTGATTCTCGGCAATACCTTTTACCAGTTTGGCTAGTGCATCCAGTTTAGCATCAAACTTAATTTCGGCTCTGCGTACTTCTAATACCTGCTCGTCTGTAAAGCCCTGCATTTTGCCAATGGCTGTATGAGCGCTTAAACAATACTGACATTTGTTTACCTGGCTAACCACTAAATTAACCACTTCGCGTTCTTTGGCGCGCAGGGATGTTTTGCCACTACCAAGTGTAAGATAATTGCCCAGCGCATTTTCCGAATGGGCAAATACGGCGAACAGATTAGGCACATGACCTGCCATTTTAGTAAGGTTATCAAATAGAACCTGGTTTGCAGGTGAAACTTCTTCTCTGGTTGGAACGGGGAAAGTTTTCATGATTTTATATTTTAATGATTTTGTTATTAACCTTTATTTTCTGAAAGGATAGCTTTTTTACCAAAATAACTGATCAGGTAAAACGCTACACCCAATGATATGATATCCTTGAAAAGGAACAGGCCTAAAAAACTCATATAGCTTATTCCATTAACCGGAACAATGGCGCCGGGAGTAGTTATAACCATAGTACTGGTTATAAAGAACATTAGCGACGCAATAAGGCCTCCTACAATGCCGGCCTTAGGTTTCCAATAGCCGGTTAAAATCAATACAGCAGCAATTATTTCAGTAAGACCGATAATATCGGAACCGATATAAGGGCCAAATAATTTAAAGTGCCAGCTAATTAACGGGTTGTTGGCAACCAGGGGAATGATGCCTTCGGCACCGGGTGCAGTCATTTTATAGGAGCCCGCCCAAAGGAGCATCGCTATCATACCTATGCTGGTAATGAGGAAAGAAATATTACGATCAATTGTCCATGCAGCTAATTTGGTTAAACCGCTTTTGGCTTTTTTTGTAAGGTCAGCAGAAGACTCCACATCTTGTGCTTCGGTTGCTAAAGTTTTCATTTTTTTTAATGTTTATTTTTTTCTTTTTGTTGACGAGATAGTTGTGTCAGGTGAGCAATGTCATTACGCGGCACCAAACATATAGCCCCCTCTAAATCTCCCCCAGCAGGGGAGACTTTAGCTTCGCCCACGTTTATTTTTTTAGGTCCTCCCTAACGGGGAGGATTATTCATATTGTGTTTTATTTTTATGGCATTCATGAGGGCTCCGCCGTTTAGGCGGGGCTTGACAGAATTATATACCCTTTACTTCACCGCCATCCATTCTCACGGCGGTGCCGGTCATCCATTTGGCTGCAGGCGATACCATAAATGCCATTAATTCAGCAATCTCCTCGGGTTCTCCATACCGTTCAATATGAGCGTCAACCAGGAATTTTGTTTTAGCTTCTTCCAGTGTCATATTATTTGCGGCCGACCATTTTTTCAAAAAACCGATGCGGCGGTTACTCATTACCGGTCCCGGCAGTACACTGTTCACCTGAACACCATCCAATATACCCTGTTCTGCAAATGCTTTTGCAAGCGCCACTATAGCGGCATTTATTGTTGCCACAGCGGCAAACCCCGGCTTTGGATCTTCGGCAGAATTTCCTGAAGTGAGGATAACTGAACCTTTTGATTCTTTAAGGTAGGGCCATGCTTTGATCGTTAACCGGCGGGCACCGTGCAATTTCATTTCGGCTCCATCGTTCCATTGTTCGTCAGTCATCTCAAACAGGTGAATTTGTGGTACGGCTCCGGCTATATTGATTACCGCATCAATTCGCCCGAATTTTTTAATGGTTTCATTAATCACCACATCAACTGCTGCCACTTGTCTTAAATCTGCTGCAATAATCAACGGTTCGGCACCGGCTGCTTTTACAGCATCCGCAGTAACCTTTAATTCTTCTTCCCTGCGGGCTACTAATACTATACCCGTAAAATCTTTGGCCAGTCTGATTGCGGTTGCTGCACCAATTCCGGCACTGGCGCCGGTTACAATAGCTATTGAATTTTTCATAATATTTTGGTTTTATTTTTGGTTAGTAATCTGTTCAAGTATTGTTTTTATATTTTGAGTTTTATTTGCGGGGGCGCCGGCCTCAGGTAAGAAAGCAATGCACACCATATTAAACCGAGGCTCCATAACGGAAATTTAAATGCGGGCAACATCGCCATAATAAATAGCCCGATGGTAAAGAATGACCGTACGTTCATAGTTCGCATACCCTTCATGGTTATCCCCTTTGATTGGTCGGTACACAAAGCCTCCCATACCAAAATGAGATAGGTAACATTCACCAGTAAAAATATAGTTGCATAAATAAACACAGGTATCGGCGCCAGCCTGGTTTGCGCTATCCATGCTGTAGAAAACGGAACGAGCGATACGGAAAACAGTTGTGCAAAATTACTCCATATCAGGGGCATAGTTGCCAATTTTGCGTGCCTTAACAGGTAATGATGATTTATCCAGGCAATAGCAACAAATAAATAACTTAATCCATAACTTAATGCCGTGGGCCACAATTTCAACAATTCCGAAAATGTTGGCTCCACAGGTGGTTTCAATAAGAAAACCATAATGGTAATTATTACTGCAAATACACCATCCGAAAAGGCGTTCAACCGTTCTGGCGTAGCAAAATCGTC
>JABDEQ010000088.1 GCA_013286985.1 Bacteroidota bacterium
TTGCTTACATTCTTCTTCCGAAAATTCAGGCTCAAACGTACTGTGGATTATATCCAAATGCTCCAAACGGTGACGAAGATCGTGCTTGATATTATCAAACGACGAAACAAATTCCGGATCAATAACAATATGGGCAGTTAGCGCATTCTCTGTGGTGCTTAGCGCCCAAACATGCATGTGGTGTACATCAATAACGCCTTTGGCTTTCAATAAGCTGGCCTTAATTTTATCAAGGTCCATTTCTTTTGGTACGCCATCCATTTCTAGTCGTAAACTATCTTTAAGCAGGCTCCAGGTGCCTTTTAATATCACTATGGCTATAATTAAACTTACAACGCTGTCAATCCAGTAAAAGTTGGTGAAGTAAATAATGATACCCGATATTACCACCCCGAATGATACAATGGCGTCCATAGCCATGTGCATATAAGCACCTTTAACATTCAGATCGGTATCTTTATCCTTAACAAATAACCATGCTGTAAATGCATTTATTCCAATACCAATAAATGATACCCAAGCCATAGTACCACCATCAACCTTTTCAGGGGTAATAAAACGTGTTATAGCTTCGTACCCGATAAAACCTACCGATACAAATAAAATAAGGGCATTAAAGAAGGATACAATAATGGTTGATCTTTTATAGCCATAGGTGTATTGGCTGTTTGCGTTTACCTTAGTTAGCTTAAATGCCAATAAAGCAAGAGCCAAGCCTGCAACATCACCCAGATTATGACCAGCATCGGTTAAAAGCGACAGTGAATGGGTTATTAACCCGGCTACCACTTCTACAACAACAAAAATCGAATTAAGGATAATACCTACAATAAAGGCATTATTAAGGTGATCAAGTTTTGGAGTATGATCGTGGTGATGATGACCGTGACCATGTGAATGATCGTGCGAATGACTGTGACCTAATGACATGGGCGCAAATTTAGTTATTTGCGTCCATGAATGCCAGTAAACAACGATTAAAAGAAGATTAGATACAAAATAAGCAGCATTAATGCATATTTAACCGCGTAGTAAAGGTTGCGGTTATAAGCTTTAATACGTTTACCTACCAGCCTGATAGAGTACACATATCTGAACGCTTTATTGATGTTGCCCGTTTTATCTTCGCCCATATTGGGTGATACCGCGGCGGCCATAATAAACCAGCCGAAAAATTTATTCCACGCGCGGCCAAACATGGTTTTAACTGGTCTCTCAATATCGCAAAATAAAATAATGCGGTCTATATCGGTCTTATTTTCAGCGTAGTGGATATAGGTTTCGTCAAAAATAACATCCTCGCCATCTTTCCAGGCATAGCTTTGACCATCAACTACAATATGGCAAAGTTCAGAGTTTGGGGTTATTAAACCCAGGTGATAGCGCAAGGAACCTGCATAAGGATCGCGGTGCATCAGCAATTCACTGCCGGCAGGTAAAACGGCAAACATAGCTGCTTTAACATTGGGTATTTGCTGAATAAGCTCAATGGTTTGCGGACAATATTTTTTTGCAGATGGATGAAAATCATCATACCATTTTAAATAAAAACGTTTCCAACCGCGTCTGAAAAACGAGTTGAAGCCCATATCATTATATTTATCAGATCCTTTTATCAGTTCCTCACGCTCCAGTTGCAAAGCCTCGTCGCGTATGGTTTGCCAGTTGTCTTTTAACAGATTTAATTGCGGAAAGTGGGACTGACTGATGTACGGTTGATTCTCAACTGCCGAAAAAGCATACATCGGCATGTTAATGGGAGCCATAAAGGTTGAGTGATCAGTCAATTGCCTGAAAAACTTAAAACGCACCTTGCCACGGTAATGAACTATAACCGTAGATATAATTAGAATATAAAATAAGATGAATTTTACCGATAGCAGCTCTGTAACAATTTGGTGCATATAGTTCATATTTTGCTCAAAAGTAGGGATATCAGCTTTCTAAACGACCAAATTTAACTAATGTTATTTTATTTTGACAAAAAACTGACTAATATAGATTATTGGTCAGGGTTGTTTTTTAGCTATTGATGGAGGTGGAAATTTAATTATTACAGGGTATTTGCAGCTAAATTATTATTCGTGGTGATACGGTTCGCCTTTCATTATGGTATAAGCGCGATACAGTTGTTCAATAAAAAATAAACGCACCATTTGATGCGAAAAAGTCATGGGCGATAAGGACAATTTATCATTGGCGCGGTCATAAACCGATTGATCAAATCCATAGGGGCCACCAACAATAAAAACCATGCTGGCAACAGAACCAATTTCTTTTTTTTCGATATAAGCAGCAAATTTTACTGATGACAGCTCCATGCCTTTTTCGTCCAGTAAAATAACGTAATCCAGGGGTGTTATTTTTTTGAGGATAAGCTCGGCCTCTTTAGCTTTTTGCTGTTCGCGGGTTAAGGCTTTAGTATTTTTGAGCTCATCCAGATCAATGATAGATAGCCTGGTATAATGTTTTAAACGTTTAACATATTTTTCGATGCCATCTTTTAAATAAGCATCCTCAGTTTTGCCAACGGTTAAAAAAGTGATCTTCATGAAATAAATAAAATGTTTATTAAAATATATCCGTTTATTTAGCCTGATTTTTATTGAAAATGGAACCAAACATTATTGACCATTACCGCCAAACATCAGCATTAGCCCAACAGGAAGCTGACAAATATAAGAAACTGGCAAATAACTATGGCCTATACAGGCTGGCGGCATTCGGGCTGTTTATCCTTTCTGTTTGCTTCGCTATTGCTGTTGATGACATCGGTATTATAGCTTTTACAGTAGCCGTTTTAATTATTTGCTTTAGCTGGCTTATAAAAAAGCAAAACCACTTTGAAACGCAACGCAATTATTATCAGGACATAAAAAAAGTAAATGAAAATGAAATAGTGAGTATTCAAAGCCGGGGCAATATGTATGATAATGGTGCAATGTTTAGTAACGAGAAATATTATTATGCATCTGATCTGGATATTTTCGGCAGCAATTCATTGTTTCAACTCATAAACAGGGCAGCCACTTTTCCGGGTATGGTAAAGCTGGCTAAATGGCTAAGTGCACCTGCTGCCAAAGAGGTTATTATAAAGCGTCAGCAGGCGGTTGATGAAATAGCCGGTAAAAATGAATGGAAGCTTGATCTGCAGGCTCATCTCTTGTTCTCGTTAAAACAACAACGTGAACAAATCAAAAACCTGCTCGAATACTTAAAAATACCGGTTGAATTAGAAAATGAAAAATGGCTGAACCTGTATAGCAAAATAGCGCCCTACCTAATGCTTGGGGTTATTATAGTGGCTGTATTTTATATGCCGGTGCGTTATTTTGTTCCGGTGCTAATGCTGTTTAATAACCGGCTGGTTTCATCGCGGAAAGAAGCTGTCAATAAGACGGACCTGATTGCCGGAAGAATTGGTAAAACACTGGCCCATTTTGTACTGGCCTTTAAAAGTATTGAAGATGAAGATTGGCAGTCGGCTTATTTACAGCAGGTATCGGCAAAAATTAAAACAGGAGAGGGGCAACATGTTTCTGATAAGATACAACAGCTTTCGCGCCATATCAATAAACTGAATTACCGCTTAAACCTGGTGATTCAATTTGTGCTTAATATTTTTTATTTGTGGGATATAAGGCAGGTAATAGCCATTGAAAACTGGAAAAAAAACAATCACCAGAGTTTTGAAATAGCTTTTGATGTAGTTGCCGGGTTTGAGGCCATCATTAGCCTGGCAAGTTTGCGCATTAATTACCCTGATTGGTGTATGCCTCAAATTGCCAGTGGCGAAGGCTATACCGTAATAGCAAAAAAGATCTCGCATCCGCTGATTAATAGTGATAAAAGGGTTGATAATGATTTTGAACTGAAGAATACCTTTAAAATCGACATTATAACAGGCTCGAACATGGCCGGTAAGAGTACCTTTTTACGCACTATAGGAATTAATACCGTACTGGCGCTTTGTGGTGCACCGGTTTGTGCAGCTGAAATGGAAGTTTCAGTTATTATTATCATTACCTATATGCGGATTAAGGATTCGCTGAATGAGAGCACCTCTACCTTTAAGGCCGAACTTGACCGCTTGCAAATGCTGCTGAAGGCGGTTGAGAGCGATCAGAAGGTTTTCTTTTTAATTGATGAAATGCTGCGTGGCACCAATTCGGTTGATAAGTACCGCGGCTCAAAAGCAGTAATAGAGCAATTGATTAAAAAGAAAGGAGTGGGGATGGTTGCTACACACGATTTACAAATTGCCGAACTGGAAGCCGCCCATCCTGATTATGTACGCAATTTTTACTTCGATATAAAAGTAAAAGATGGCGAAATGCTGTTTGATTACAAGCTAAAACACGGCGAATGTAAAACCTTTAACGCTTCGCTTTTACTTAAACAGATAGGTATTGAGGTAGAGTAGGTGGGTAGTCCTAAGTCTTGAGTAGGAAGTCTTTAGTCAAGAGCCAAGGGTCAGGAAACAAAAACTGGTGTGCTTAATTCTTTTCTGTTAAATAAGTATGTGCGCAAGGGCATTCCTCATAAACAAAGAAACAGGAACCGGAGATGTTATCTCCCTGATTCCTGTTTCTTAATCTTAGATTTTGACTGTCGACTTAAAACTTCAGACTCAAGACTTCTTCAAACAAGACTATTGGCCACCTATGCCACCCTGGTCGCCTTGTTTCTGATCATCATTCAAGCCTTTCTTTTGTTGTTGAGGATTGCTAAAGCTTACTTTACCAAAAGTGTAGCTAAATGTTAACCCCACAGAGCGGAAAGGGAACTCAAACTTGCTGGTTTGTGAAAACCCTGGGCTTGTAGTGCTTGAGTTAAAGTCTTTGTATTTGCTGAATGGCTCAATCGTATTAATACCAATAGAGGCCTTTTTGTTAAGTATTTGTTTTCTTACGCCTGCGCCCAATATACTGAATGCCGGATTGCTTCCCTGTATGGTATATCTTGGTGAATTTTCAACTGCAAATACTTCGGCAATGAAACCATTACTCAATGTTACCGACCCGCTTAAGAAAGCATTGTATGATATTCTGACACTATTTTCTGTTTGGAAACTGCTAAATTGCGGATAAGCAGTTGGGTCGAACGTAAACGCGTTGATACTTCCCCTGATAGTTAAAATCTTAATTGGGTTTATTGATCCGAAAAAGCTTGCGCCAAATGAATTGTTTGTACCTATGTTATAGTATCTTGAAAGCGTGCCACTCGTCAAACCACCAGGACCGTCATTAACAGGAATAATTGTTGTTATATTCTGAATCAATCCATCATTATACTTATAATAAACCGAGAAGTTAATTACGGATGATTTAATGAACGTGTTATAGTTTAACTCAACAGTTTGTGATGTTTCCGGACCTAAGGTTGGATTACCCACAGTTTGAGCTAATATATTGCTCTTGTTAAGAAACGGATTTAAGTATTGTAAGCTTGGCCGTGTTATGCGTTTGCTATAACTTAACTTAAGAGTTTGCGTTGGCGTAAGTGCTTTTTGCAAAGTTAAGCTTGGAATAAATGTGTTGTAATTTTGGCTGAACGGGGACAAAGCTTCTGAATTATTTATCGGATCGCCATGAATATCAGTGTTTTCAATTCTCGCTCCGGCTAAAATGGTATAACTTTTTGGCATAGTAACGGTTAATACACCGTAGCCAGCACTAACATTTTGATTATAATTATATAAATTGGAGTTAATTGGATCGAACACCAAAGTACCGGTACTATCAGGTGAAAATACATTCGATGTACTGTTTATTCTTCTGATAATCTCTTTACCGCCAGCTTCCAGTTTTAAAATCTTATTGATAGGTAAAGTATAATCTAACTGGACAGTATATTCATTATTAACACCATCAATATTATCTTCCTGGTTGGCAAAAACAGACGAGAATATGGTAGTATAATCCGTTACAATAGAACTATGGCTCCATTGGGTTGATAAACTAATTTCTTCACCTTCTTTGTGGAATTTATGGGTATAATCAATATTCCAGTCAAAGCCTCCGAAAGAGTTATGACCAACTGTATTTGAGGTGTAGTTATAATCGTTGCCTGCATCAAAAAAATCTTCTTTGAAGTTTGTCGAAGTAGCATTGGTATTAAACGTACCGTCAGTTACCCTAAAGGTCGATGTTATGTTATTATACTTATTAAAGTCATAACCTACCGTAAAAGACCCTAAAAAGCTATATCGCTTAACACGGCTTGTGCCGTTACTTGATTGTGTGGTATGAGTAGTGCTATCGGGATGGAAATCCTGGTTAAATTGCGTAATAGACGTTTGCGGCCAGGTAAAGTTACCACCAAAGTTAGCCGAAAGTGTTAAACGGTTTTTGGTGTAGTTGATATTGGCGTTACCATTATTTTGACGTGTACCAAAACCACCGCTTACTGAACCACTTAACCCCGACATATTTGTTTGCTTGGTTACGATGTTGATAATACCGGCGGTACCTTCTGCATCATATTTGGCAGATGGATTGGTAATAACTTCGATTGATTTGATCTGGTCGGCCGGAATAGCTTTCAATAAATCAGATAAACTGGCTGCTGTTGCACCAGAGGGTTTGCCGTTAATTAATACACGCACGTTGCCGTCACCACGGACAGAAACGTTACCATTTATATCCACAGCAACCAATGGCACTTTCTGTAATACGTCTGATGCATTGCCACCTGCCGCTGTAAGGTCCTTCTCCACATTATAAACCAATTTATCAATGTGATTTTCAACTAAAGCCTTTTGGCCGGTAACGGTTACTTCTTTTAACACCTTTTGGCCTGGCGAAACCAAAACCTGCCCTAAATTTTTATCGGGCTTTGAATCGGTAGTAACTACGGGGTCAATTGTTTTAGACGGATAGCCGATAAATGTAATAACTAACTTATAACTGCCGGGTTTTACACCATCCAGCTTAAAGTTTCCTTTTTCGTCGGTAACAACACCTGTCATCGGGCTTTTGCCGCCACTATGGTATAAACCTACAGAAGCATAGTCCATAGGTTTTTTGGTAACAGAATCAATCAGTGTACCTGATATTTTCCCTACTGTAGTCGATCCTCCTCCTGCGCCAAACTGTGCGTTGGCTGCCGTCGCAAAACAACAAAATATTGCTATAATTATGTAAAAACGCTTCATTTCTGGTAATTTTTCTAATTGGAGGCGAAAATACTTGAAATGTTACACGCTTTACCGCTTTATTTTTGACATTAGTTATGTGTAATAAATTAGTTACAATGCAATGTTGCAATTATTGTGTCTTTAAGACACTCTGGTGACAAACCAGCCCGCTATTCTTTCTTATAAAACAATATTTACTATCCGTCCTTTTACAACAATTACCTTTTTAGGAGCTTTCCCGTCAAGGTATTTTTGTACATCGGCATTAGCCAAAACTGCGGCTTCAATATCCTTTGGCTCAAGGCTCAGGGATATGTTTAAGTTCATTTTTGTTTTACCGTTGATGGAAATAGGATAAGCAAACTCATCCTCAATTAAATAAGCAGCGTTAAATTTAGGATAAGGAGCATACGATAAAGTACCGGCCTCATTACCAAGCAATACCCAAAGCTCCTCGCAAATATGCGGCGCATAAGGCGACAGGATGATCACCATATCCTGCAAAATGCTGCGTTTGTTGCATTTTAAATCGGTAAGCTCGTTAACGGCTATCATAAAGCTGGATACAGATGTATTGAACGAGAAACGCTCAACATCTTCCTCAACCTTGCGGATAATTTTATGCAATGATTTTAACTCCGCTTTGGTAGCTTCATCGTTTGATACAGTAAATTCCCAGGCATCGTTATGAAATAACCTCCAGAATTTGCGTAAAAACTTAAACACACCCTCTATGCCATTGGTGTTCCACGGCTTGCTTTGCTCCAGCGGCCCTAAAAACATTTCGTACATGCGTAAAGTGTCGGCGCCATAACGCTCAATCAAATCATCGGGATTAACCACGTTGAATTTTGATTTCGACATTTTTTCAACCTCAACACCACAGATGTAAGCCCCCTCCCGGCCTCCCCCGGCTGGGGAGGAGATTGAACCGTCTTCAAGAATTAAGACAGCATCTTTATATTCTGATCTCCAATTTCTAAATTTTTCTATAGATAATAAATCATTATTGACGATGTTAACATCTACATGTAAAGCGGCTATTTCTAAATCAGAAATACTAATATTAGGTGGGATCAAACTTTTGTAAACCGATATAATCTTTTCTCTTAAAGAAGTATCATTTTTGTATTGATCATAAATCCCCTTGGATACGAAAACTTCAGGTCTTGTGAAATTATCTTCAGATGGCCTATAAACTAAGCCTGGTGTCGCTTTGTAAACAAAGTTACTGCGGCCCTGTATCATGCCCTGGTTAATCAGCTTTTTAAAAGGCTCTTCTTCCACTACCAGGTTTAAGTCTTTCATAAACTTGTTCCAGAAACGGCTGTATAGTAAATGCCCGGTAGCATGCTCGCTGCCGCCAATGTACAAGTCAACATCTTTCCAGTAGGCTATGGCTTCTTTTGATGCAAATTCATGATCGTTATTAGCATCCATGTAGCGGTACCAGTACCAGCTGCTACCTGCCCAACCAGGCATGGTGCTTAGTTCGTATTCATAAGCATCAGCCCCCTCTAAATCTCCCCCGGTAGGGGAGACTTTAGCGTCGCCTTCGATATCGCCGGTAATTAAAGTTTTATCTCTATTTGGTAGAGTATCTAACTTGTGTTTTATTTTTTCGAAAACATTGGCAGGACTTTCTAAAACTTCATCATTTGTAAATCTGATTACCGTAAAACCAAAATGATTCAATACTTCGGTTCTGGCATCGTCTGCCTCTTTGTTTAGTTTATGATGATGTCCGTCGAGTTCAATAATCAGTCCCTTTTGTAGCGAAACAAAGTCCGCAATGAATTGTCCAATTGCATGTTGTCTTCTGATTT
>JABDEQ010000089.1 GCA_013286985.1 Bacteroidota bacterium
CCTAATAACACTACGCATCAGTATTTTGAGATAGAATATAATGCCCTGAACACCGTTTTCGATTTGTTTATGAACAAGCCTTACCGCAATAACGGCAATGCCATGATTAACTGGAATACGGAGGGTTTGCGATCAGCAGTCAAGATACAGGGTTCCATGAATGATCCATCGGATACTGACCAGGGCTGGACTATTGAAATGGCCATACCTTTTAAAGCGGTGAGCATAGGTAATAATGTGCAGGTGCCTCATGATGGCAGTTTTTGGCGCATCAACTTTTCGAGGGTTGAGTGGGACACTAAAGCGGTTGATGGCAAATACGTTAAATTAAAAGACAGCGCAGGTCGCAGTTTACCGGAGCATAACTGGGTATGGTCGCCGCAGGGGGTAATAAACATGCACTTTCCCGAAAGGTGGGGTTACCTGCAGTTCAGTAAGGGTAACACAAATAATACAGTGTTTACATTGCCATATTCTGAGCAGCAAAAACGATATTTATGGCTCATATATTATCATCAACAGCAATGGTTGCTTAAAAATGGTAGTTATGCATCATCAATAAAAAAGTTTGGTTTAAAAAGTAAAGTAAACATCAGTAACCGTATCAATACACTGCAAATGGAAGCTACCGCGCATCAGTTTATGGCGTTTGTTACTGATAAAACCGATAACACCACCTGGAGTATTAACCAGGATGGGCTCATCGGTAAATTAAAATCTTCTTCAAATGAATAAACGTGAGTTTTTAAAAGCCAGCCTATTGGTTGGTGTAGCGTCGCAATTACCATTAAGTAGTGAGGCAGCTGTTATTTCAAAGAAAAAAAGCAAAAAACTCAAAAATTGGGTTTGGACCAACCCCAATCAAAAAGATACGGATGACGAGCTGAAAACCCGTTATGCTTCCTACAAAGCTGCCGGCATTACCGGTATGTTTTTTGAGGCTGATAGTGAAAGACATTTTCGCGCAGCTAAAGCACAGGGATTGGAAACCCACCGTTGGATGTGGACCTTTAACCGTGCCGAATTGATAACCATACACCCGGAATGGTATAGCCATAACCGTAACGGTGAGTTGTGTGCTGATAAACCACCATATGTGACTTATTATCGCTGGTTATGCCCGTCGAGGCCCGAAGTGCAGCAATACCTGGAGCAGCAGGTTGCCGATATTTTAAGTAAAGACTATGTTGATGGCATCCACCTGGATTATGTGCGTTATTGCGACGTGATTTTGCCTTTAAATTTATGGGATCATTACAAAATTGAACAAACGAAGGAGCTTCCTCAATATGATTACTGCTATTGTGATGTTTGCAAAGCAAACTTTAAAGATCAGTATGGTATTGAGCTTGCAGATTTGCAATACCCGGAAGCAAGCCTTTCATGGCGTTTATTCAGGTATGGTAATATCAGCAGGGTGGTGAACAGTCTGTCGGATATTGCTCATCAGCATAAAAAACAAATTACCGCAGCCGTTTTCCCAACTCCCGAGATTGCCCGCCGCAATGTAAGGCAGGATTGGACCAACTGGCGTTTGGACGGTGTTTGTCCGATGATTTACCACGGTTTTTACAAAGAGAAACCAAGCTGGATAGGTGATGCCGTTAAAGAAGGTGTACACTTTTTGGCCGGCTCGTTCCCGCTGTATGCAGGTTTATATTTATCCGATTTTAAAGACAATGATGAAATAGGGCAGGGCATACAATATGCATTAAAGAATGGCGCCTCTGGTGTGTCCTTGTTTGGCAATGTAACGCAACCTGTTTTGGATATTTTAAAACAGCAGTTAGCAACGCCTTTAACCTAAAAGGTGTTGCTATCCGCAAATTGCATTTAAAAATGATTTGTATTAAGTTTTGAAATTACCCTTCGGCTCCAAAAAACAGCGCCTTTAATTCGGTAGCGTCATTAGGCTTCATTTTGCCACCTAATATCAGGCGCAATTGTCTGCGGCGTAATGCGCCTTCGTACAAAATCATGTCTTCGGCAGTTTCGGGAATTAACTCTGGTACAGGTATAGTGCGTCCGTTTTGATCAAGCGCTACGAATGTATAATAAGCCTCGTTGCTCTTTACTTTTGAACCTGATGGGATATTCTCGGCCCAAACATCAAGCCTAACCTCAACAGAAGTGGTAAATGCCCGGGATACTTTTGCCTCAATGGTGATTACATCACCCAGTTTAATTGGGTTTTTAAAAGAAACGTTATCTACCGATGCGGTAACTACTATACGGTTGCAATGTTTTTGAGCAGATATGGCTGCGGCAATATCCATCCAATGCAGCAGGCGGCCTCCCATTAAATTGTTTAGTGTATTGGTATCATTGGGTAATACCAGTTCATTCATTATAGTGTGCGAGTCCTTGGGTAGCTTTCCTTTCATTGCTGCAATTTTTACAAAGATAGTTTTTTGATAAGAGATTGACGGTTGGAGATTAGAGATTAAAGACTAGTGATTGGAGGTTAGGGATTAGAGGCTAGTGACTAGTGACTGGAGGTTAGAGGTTAGGAAAAGGGGAATAGAGGTTGAGATTGGTTTTAATTGGGGAAGCAATATTTATTTAGAAGACATGAACAGCCCTAACCTCTAATCACTAGCCTCTAATCACTAACCTCCAACTAACCACTTGTCTTTATCACACAATTCAATTAGCTTTATGAGCTTAAAAAATCAATTTAGTTTTTATGAAATATCAATTTGTGCGGGGCAGTTTAATAGGTATGCTCGCATTGGGCATGGTTTTGCCTTTGGGTTCAATGGCGCAGGGCAAGCAACAATATGGCAGTTTAGCCGAAGCCTTGCAATCAGGTCGTAGTTTGTATGGCAGCCAGGGGCCGCAAAGTGTTAACTGGACTAACGGTGGTAACAAATACTCCTACACCGATAATGACGAGATCCACTCCATGGATCCTAAAACCCTGAAAGAGGACTTGATATTTAAAAACGAGGGCCTAACCTTTCCGGGTACTACCAAAAATTTTGATTATGAATCGTTTCAATGGTCGCATGACTCCAAACACCTGGTGTTTAAAACCAATTTAAGGAAGATCTATCGTCGTTCCGGCATATCAGATTATTATATCTACGATCTGGAAAGCAAGCAACTGAAACAGGCTGCTAAAGATGCGCGCACGGCTGAGTTATCGCCCGATGGTTCAAAGGTGGGTATTGAGCGTAATGGTAATATGTTTACTTACGATTTTGTTACCGGTAAAGAACAGCAGTTAACCGGCGACTCGACCAGCGAAAATGGTATTTTCAACGGGCATTATGATTGGGTTTACGAAGAAGAATTTGGACAGGAACAAGCCTGGAACTGGTCGCCTGATAGTAAATACATGGCTTTTTGGCAATTTGATGAGCATAAGGTTCCCGATTTCCAGATGACTAATTACGAAGGACAACATCCTGATAATATTCATATCTCTATCCCACAGGTAGGTGATGCCAATCCATCAGTTAAGATTGGAGTGATTGACGTAGCCTCAGGTAAAAAAGTATGGTTAACGCCCGATGAAACCGGCGATTTCTATATCCCCCGCATTTACTGGACCAGCAACCCTGATGTGCTGGCTATGATGACTTTAAACCGTGCCCAAAATCACCTTAAGCTTTACTTTTTTAACGTGAAAACAGGTGAGCACCATGTAGTAATGGAAGAGCAGAATAGCACCTGGGTGGCAATCTTTAATTTCTACACTAACGTAAACGATATGATCTATTTCCCTGAGAAATCGAAAGAGTTTTTTTTGGTGTCTGATCGTTCGGGATATTACCATATCTATCGTTACAATTACGATGGCAAGCTGATTAACCAGGTAACCAAAGGCAACTGGGATATGATCAAAGTGTCAGGCATCGATCCTGAAAGCAAAAAGATATATTACCTATCGGCCGAGACTTCGGGTTTGGAGCAGCAGTTTTATTCCATTAAGTTTGATGGCAGCGATAAAACCAAACTATCAACTGTTCCCGGTTTTCACGACATCAACATGTCGCCCAATACCAAACATTACCTGGACTCATACAGCAACGTAAGCACACCATTGCATGTTGCTTTAGATGATGACAAGGGCAAAACGCTAAAAATGCTGGAAGATAACAAAGGTGTGAGCGAGTTTATTAAAACCCACGCTTATTCGGCACCCGAGTTCTTCAACTTTAAAACAGCCGACGGCACCAGTTTGGATGGTTATATTATTAAGCCTTTCAACTTCGACCCAAATAAAAAATACCCGGTGGTAATGACCGTTTATGGTGGTCCTGAATCGCACGATGTATTTAACAGTTTTTCGGCCGATATGTGGCAGCAATGGTTGGCTCAAAACGGTTATATTGTAGCCAATGTAAACAATAGGGGTATTGCCAACTATGGCAGCGCCTTTATGAAGATAGTTTACAAGCAACTGGGCAAATACGAAAGCAATGACTTTGCCGAAACTGCCGGATACCTGGCTAAGCTGCCTTTTGTTGATAGTGCAAAAATGGCCATTATGGGTACCAGCTATGGCGGTTACAGCACCACTTATACTTTATTAACCCACCCTGGTGTGTTTAAGGTAGGTATAGCCAACTCGCCGGTTACCGACTGGCGTTTGTATGATGATATTTACACCGAGCGTTACATGGCTCCGCTAAGTGAAAACGAAGAGGGTTACAAAAACAGTTCAGATATGACACATGCTGCCAAACTGAAAGATCACCTGTTCCTGATTCATTCTATGAGTGATGATAATGTGCACCCGTCTAATACCATGCAACTGTTAACAGCTTTAACCAATGCCGGTAAAGATGTTGATTTGCGCATTTATCCACCCGGAGCACATGGTGCAGCTTATAACTGGCCAAGTTATATCCTTATTGAAAGTGCAAGCTATCAGTATTTAGAGCACTACCTGAAAGGCAATTGCGATTTGCCTAATTTGAACGGTAAGTAATTTCGGAAGTCGGAATTTCGATTTCGGAATTATGATTTGAAGATAAGAGTTTGTCCGTCCGCTCTCCAGGTCAACCACCTGCGGACGAACGGGCAAACTTTTTATAACAGGCGTCATTGCAATGACGATCGAAGAGAGGGTCTTTTACCCTAACAAATTCTTCCAGCTTACCTGGTCGCCGATTATTTTTTCGAGGTCGGCGGCATTTACGCGTTCCTGCTGCATGGTATCGCGGTGGCGGATGGTTACGGTATTGTCTTCCAGCGTTTGGTGATCAACCGTGATACAGAAAGGCGTACCAATAGCATCCTGGCGGCGATAACGTTTGCCAATGGCGTCTTTTTCTTCGTATTGCAGGTTAAAATCGAGCTTTAGCTTGTCCATTATCTCGCGTGCTTTCTCGGGCAGGCCGTCTTTCTTAATCAGCGGGAAGATGGCTGCCTTTACAGGCGCTAAACATGGGTGAAGCTTCAGTACGGTACGGCTGTCCTGTTTTTCTTCGGTGCTCAAATCCTCTTCTTCAAAAGCATTGATCATCGTTAATAAAAACATCCTGTCTAAACCTATCGACGTTTCGATAACGTAAGGGATATAGTTACCATAAGGCTTTTCAGTTGCCGGGTCTATCTCCGGATCAAAGTACTGCATCTTTTTGCCCGAAAACTTCTGGTGCTGACTTAAATCAAAATCGGTACGGCTATGAATACCTTCCACCTCTTTAAAGCCGAAAGGGAAATCAAACTCAATATCATAAGCAGCATCGGCATAATGGGCCAGCTTGGTATGCTCGTGGTAGCGGTATTTTGAAGCATCGGTACCTAATGCCAGGTGCCATTGTAAACGGGTTTCTTTCCATTTGTTAAACCACTCCTTTTGTGTACCAGGGCGAACAAAAAACTGCATCTCCATTTGCTCAAACTCACGCATGCGGATAATAAACTGGCGGGCAATTACCTCGTTACGGAAAGCCTTACCAATTTGCGCAATACCGAAAGGGATTTTCATCCTGCCTGATTTTTGTACGTTCAGGTAGTTTACAAATATTCCCTGTGCTGTTTCGGGGCGAAGGTAAACCACATCGGCATCATCGGCCACTGCTCCCATTTGGGTGCTAAACATCAGGTTAAACTGGCGCACATCGGTCCAGTTGCGGGTACCACTAACCGGGTCGGCTATTTCATGTTCTAATATGAGTTCTTTTAAACGGGCAAGGTCCTCATTTTTCAGGGCCGTATCCATTTCTATTTGCAGCTCTTCGGCCTTATCGGTTTTGCCGTCTTTATCATAGCGGGCAATCTTATCTTCCAGTAACTGATCGGCACGATAGCGTTTTTTGCTGTCCTTATTATCAATCATCGGGTCGCTGAAACCATCAACGTGGCCGCTGGCTTTCCATATTTTAGGGTGCATAAATATGGCCGAATCAATACCAACAATGTTATCATTCATTTGCACCATGGCTTTCCACCAATAGGTTTTCAGATTGTTTTTTAACTCCGAGCCAAATTGTCCGTAATCATAAACAGCACTTAAACCATCATAAATTTCGCTCGACTGGAAAACAAAGCCATATTCTTTAGCGTGTGAGATAACATTCTTAAAAAGTTCGTCGGTTGATTTGCTCATAATGAGGCAAAGATAGTTTTTAACAGGAAAGTGCAAAAGGAGAAGTTTAAAAGAAAAGGCTGGGAGCGGGAAGCTAAAAGCTGAAAGCAGGAAAAAAGGTATGGACTTTGCTTTGTCCGTCCGTTTTCAAGTACTGGTATCTGCGAACGGACGGACAAGACCTATCCACGCGTCATGACGTGGTGGTGATTTGCTTTTATCGATGTGAGTTTTGTCCGTCCGTTTGTAGGTACAGGAATCTGTGAACGGACGGACAAGATATTGGCTTAACAGAACATCCATCAGCTTAAAACAGCTAACAATATTAAATATTTGAGTAATACAACTTATTGGAATATAATTAACTACCTTAGTTGCCTACTTGCCGTTCTTTCTTTATAGTGTTATTTATTATACGTAACCAAAATAATTTGAAAACGGTACTGATTGTTGAAGATGATATTGATACCCTCGACTTGATGGAGTTCATCCTTCAAGATAATGGCTACGCTGTGGTTAAAGCCAATAAAAAAGTAAATATTGAGGATGTAATAGCAATAAATCCCCATTTAGCCATAATCGACTTTTTACTACCGCTTGGCTTCGGTACCGAACTCTGTTTAGAAATAAAAACCAATCCGCTCACCAACCACATTCCCGTTATCCTGTATTCAGCCAGTAACGACATCAAAGAACTTGCCCTTACAAGCTGTGCTGACGCTTACATGGCCAAACCATTTGATATAGATGAGCTAGTTGATTTAGTAAGTGCAATGGTTTTATAATTTTAAACCGATACGCCATTTTTTGTTGCAAATGAGCAATTTATTTGCTAACTTTGTTAGTATAGCAAGCCGCTAAATATAACCTCCATTTTACTGCCATAACAACAACAGCCGTCCTTTACACTTATAAGTAAGTGGGTAAGGAAGGGGTATTTTTATAATTGGCATTATAAAATTGGTTTGTTTGCGATAGATTTTTTGTAGCAGATGGTTGGTTTGTGATGCAGGGTGCAGGTTGTTATTTGATAGGTTGATGATTTTATTAAACATTCTCCAGCAAGAAATCGCCACTGATACCCAATTTGCTGTGAACTGCTTTCAAAAACATCACATCAGGTTCACGTTTGCCATTTAAAATCTGCGATAACTTGGATGTACCTAAACCTAGCATTTCGGCAAGTTTGGCTTGTGTTAAATTCATCTCCTTTATTTTATGCTGCACAACCGTACTAATGGTAACTGGCAAAGGCATTATTTTTAAAACAGTATCTTCATATTGCTCAGCCAATACACTCAATTTAGCTAACTCTTCTGCTTCTGATACTGATAAAGAGCTAAAACCACCGCCATCTGTTGCCTTTGAAATAAATTTCTCTATCAAAACCATTACCTGGTTGTATTGCTCTTCATTTCTTATCTTATCAATCATAATTTCAAAATATGAAATAAATTTCAAAATATAAAATTAACATTACAAAGTGTCCGTCCGTTCGCAAGTACCGGTACTCTGAACGAACGGACAAGATCCTTTCCACACGTCTTGGCGAGGCACTGCCTGTCTCGAGCTTGTTTCGGGAAAGCTATCTCTACATAGGGCAATCCGCGAAGCGTAAAGAATGTCAGAATCGGAATTTACAGAATTAGAGAATTTACAGAATTAAGCCATCGCATCTTGAAAATTCTAAAATTCAGTAAATTCTGATTCAGACAAAAAGCGAGATTGCTTGTCCGTCCGTCCCCAGATACTGGTACTTGCAGACGGACGGACAAAAACCCGCTATCTGTTAAATGATGTTAAACCTTTTTACTGCTCATTATCAGTTTACTATTTTTGGTTATGCTGATAGTAAAACGGATCTGCTTCCATGTACTGCTGCTATGCTTTTGTTTAAATAGCTACGCACAAACCATAACCGGCATTGTGGTTGATAAAACCAGCAGACAACCTGTTAATAATGCTTTGGTAACTTTAGGTAAGGCAAAAACCTATACCAACACATTGGGCATGTTTGAAATACCGACAGATAACGCTGATAGCCTAACAATTACACATTTCGGCTATAAACCTATTATCGTATC
>JABDEQ010000090.1:0-94 GCA_013286985.1 Bacteroidota bacterium
AGCGTGACCACCGGTGTGGCATCGTCATCATTGTTTTGGTTCATCAGGCTGTCGGCAACAGTTGAGTTAACCGGCACCACCTGCTGACGCAGAC
>JABDEQ010000090.1:104-8453 GCA_013286985.1 Bacteroidota bacterium
ACTTCCGTATATAAAGTTTTGATTTCAAAACGTGCTCTTTTTTATGGTTTACGTGCCCCTTTTTTTCCAGTTCATCGAATAATAAGGTTGCCGCTCAAGTTAAAATAGCCTTCCAGGCCGGGACGCAAGGTGCCATCGGGCATAAAGGCATACAGGCCTGTTTTAGGGTGTGGCACTATACTGGCCAGGTAAATACTTTCGCCAATGGTAAGCTCAGCAGGCGTTTTGCCGAAATAATAACGCGAAGCTTCGCCAATACCGTAAATGTTGCGCCCCCATTCAATGATGTTGAAATAAACCTCCAGCATGCGGTCCTTAGTCATGATCTGATTGTTTTCAATCATCCATACGATCAAAATCTCCTCGATTTTGCGGGAAAGCGTTTTTTCGCGACTTAAAAACGAGTTTTTTATCAGCTGCATGGAAATGGTACTGCCGCCGCGCTTAAATTTCTTCTCTTTAAAATCAGTAGCCAGCGATTTGCGGATGGATTCTTCAACAAAGCCATGATTGGTATAAAATGAAGGATCTTCCGCTGTCATTACCGCGTTGCGCAGATTGGGTGAAATATCATCCAGGCGGGTAAAATCAGGGTTAGATGCCCCGATAAAGCGCGATGGCATGGGTTTGCCTTTTTCGTAAGGCGTGTAAGTAAATTCGTTATTAAGTTTACCCAGATCCGTTTTGCCGTAACGGATAATCTTAAAATCGTCCTTGTTTAAGCGGGAATCGAATATCACATCTTCCGGGTGCGCCGTATTTAGGGCAACATTGAGGCTGTAGTTCAATTTTCCTTCTACCTGTATTCCCTGCAACGAGTCAAACATTCCGGTTGGGAAAGAGTCAAACAGATCCTGTGCCTCCATCCAGCCCGTATTTACCTTTAACTCATAAATTTTTACCGGACTAAGCGTGTATTTGATATAAGGGTGGGCGGTTATTTTTTTGAGATGAATAAGTGATGAACTATCAATAGAAAGGTAATTATCGCCCACAAAAATATTAGCATCAATGCCGGCATTAGGCACAACAATATCTGATGATGACAGCCCCGGTTGATTTATCAGCAGGTTACTAACGCCCCAGGAGCCCGAAATGCGTGTTTCACCGCCGCCATGCTCCACTTTGGTTAGGCGGGTACTCAACGTATCAAAGTTTACTTTGAGGCGGTATTTTCGCTCGATGTAAGGCAATTCTACCTTTTTACCATCGGCATAAAGTTTTATATCAATGTCTTTGTCTGACGGGTGCATGCGCCCGGCAAAATGCCAGGTGGCAGCGCCATCGTTTATATCAATGGTTGACGTTAGCTGTCCATCTTTTATAGCGGCAGTTTTTGTAAGCAATTTAAAGCTGCTGCTGTCATTTTTAAACGATATAAGGAAATTGCTTACAGAAAGATCATCAGGGATTTTGTAAAGAACCTGGTTAATGAGGTTATAAGAAAGTTCGGATAGGTTAACCTTTGTTTTTACTGTAGTGTCTTTTTTCCGCTTAAACAAAAAATCAAAGTTTTTAACATGGTTAATGTCAGTTAGGTTGAGGTGCCCGTTTTCGAGGCTAACATCGGCCAGCTTAACCTCGCCCAATATAAGCGGCATTATTTTAACGCTTACTTCAAATTGTTTAATGTTTAACAGGGTATCGCGCTGGGCGGGAACTATGGTGATATCGGTAAAGGCAACTGTACTTAGCCCGGTGAAATGAGCCGATCCTATTTGCAGATCAAGGTTATAGCTGCTTTTGGCCTTGGCCTTGGCCTTTTCAATGGCGTGCTGCAGCAATGCTTCGCGTTTGCTGTATGCAATATAACCGCCAATTAAAAAAAGAACAAAAAGGGAAGCGAGAACAATACCGGCAATACGGATATACTTGGGATTAAGGCGACGCATTTAAAAAATTTTATCCAAAACTAAACTAATTCTTATGCGATACAAACGCCACGGCAGGCAAAATGTTTCCCGGCAGGAAATAAGTATGCTAATTTAAATCAAGATCAAACAAAAAAACCTCTCCGGAAAAATCCGGAAAGGCCTTTGATATTTTGATTTCTCCGCAGGTGCGGAAAAAATTAAACTCTTTTTGATTTAATACGAGCAGCTTTACCGGTAAGTTCGCGCAGGTAATATAGTTTAGCACGACGTACTTTACCGTGGCTGTTAACCTCGATTTTGTCAATATTTGGAGAGTTGATAGGGAAAATACGCTCAACACCTATGCCATTTGATACTTTACGTACAGTAAAGGTTTCGGTACTACCGGTACTGTTGCGTTGGATAACAACACCCTGGTAAACCTGGATACGTTCTTTATTTCCTTCGCGTATTTTATAATGCACACTTACCGTATCACCTGACTTAAATGACGGAAGTTCTCTTTTTTCTACTGATTGTTCTTCAACAAATTTTACTAAATCCATGATTTTTAGCTCTTAAAGCGATTTTTAGCCCGTAAAAATCGGATTGCAATTATAGGGATTTTTTTTAATATAAAAAAGTAGTTATTTAAAATTTCCACAATTTGTTTTTTGTTAACAATTATGGAGGGTGAATGGTTGATTAAGTTGGATTGGGTGAGTTGTTGTTATTTACGTATGCTACCTATCTTACTCAAGCTTCAGCATTTGTAATATAGGATCATCTTTTTTGCGGTCAAAAAAATTGTAAATAACAAGCTGATCTGCCCGGGACGGGACATTGAACTCGTATTCATCTATAAAGACAGATTCGGGCTGTCCAATTTCTGCCAATATTTTTACCCATCCGGTGGGTGTGTTAACTTCCAAATCGCCCATTACCTCCGCCTTAACATCATCAATAATATAATTACTAAAAACCGAACGGAATTTATCCCGGCTGATATTTACATCAGGTTGGAGCCGGTAAGCATTAAGCAGATGTTCAATTTGTTGCGCTTCGGCAGCGGGACATAATATATCAATATCATTGGGCTTAACCGGGTACTCTTGTAAAAACAAACTTGTACTGCCAATTAGCATCCAGTTGCTGGTTACCGGGCTTATAAGTTGATGAACCTTTATCAGGGTATTGATAATGGGATGGCTCATATTATTCCAACAAATCGGGTCTGCGGGTTTTGGTACGTTCTACAGCTTGTTCAAAGCGCCATTTTTCAATTTCGGGGGTATTGCCGCTTAACAGGATGTCCGGAACTTTATGCCCGTTCCAATCTGCAGGGCGGGTATATACAGGGGCATCCAATAAGCCATCCTGAAAAGAATCAGACAGGGCCGATGTTTCGTCAGATAATACGCCTGGTATTAGTCGCACTACAGCATCAACCAAAACAGCCGCAGGCAGTTCGCCGCCTGATAATACGTAATCGCCGATGGAAATTTCGCGGGTAACAAAAATATCGCGGATGCGCTGGTCAATTCCTTTATAATGGCCGCAAAGTATAATGATGTTTTCTTTGATAGAAAGCTGGTTGGCTATCTGCTGGTTCAGCGTTTCACCGTCGGGCGACATAAAGATCACCTCGTCATAGTGGCGCTCGCTTTTTAGTTTTTCAATACAGTTGGCAAAGGGTTCAATGGTCATTACCATGCCGCTGCCGCCGCCGTAAGGATAATCATCAACACTTTTTTGTTTGCCCGTGGAGTAATCGCGCAGGTTGTGTACGTGAATTTCGGCAATACCTTTTTTTTGTGCACGCTGCAAAATGGAGTGTGCAAAAGGACTTTCGAGCAGGCCCGGCAAAACAGTGATGAGATCAAAACGCATTTTGCAAAGATAGGTTTATAGATTCATGCAGCAAGAGCTGCCGGGTGCAATTCAAATTGTCGCTTTGACACGAAACGTTCCGATGGAACGTAAAAATTATTGTTGAATATTTTTTCTACCAAGCAACCGTCCTGTAAGGACGGTTGCTTGGTAGTATAGCATTAAAACAGGTGTTAACGTTCCATCGGAACGTCTGGTGTGTAAACGCCGCAATTTGAATTGCACCCGAGCCGCCCATATTGTAAAAGCAGACAATTAACCCATATTAAAAAGCGCAACCACTTTTGAGGCTCTGTAAATCATCACATAATAGGTTATCAAAAAAGTTATTTGTAACGATAGCAGCCCGAAAAACAATGCGAAAAGATAATTGATATCGTAAAAAACCCAGGTGGCCATAATAAAAAGAGCGTAATTAATATAAACGGCAATTTGCATAGCCTTTAACCGGACGATGGTGCCAAGTTCTGATTGTCGTTTGCTCCACGATGCTATCCAGAGCAAAAAGAAAACCGGAAGCAGATACAGGTACAAACTGTATTTATCATCTATTTTTATAAATGCAGCAGCAAAAGCGATCAATAAAAAAACAGCAACGCCCGTTTTCCCGATGAGATTATAAGGCAGATAGGGAAGGAAACGAAGCGCGGGACTTCTTTTTGATTTGCCATATTTATAAAGCAGGTAATAGAAACGGGCTATAAATAGGAGCAGTAGCGCGAATAGGTTATAAATTACGGTGACCGAAGTCTCCAAATGCCATAGCAAAGGAATGTTCATGAAATTTCGCAAAACAACAAGCATCCAGAATAAAGCTATCCACAAACAATTTATTATTACCGCCCAGTATAGCGCTTTAAGCCTAAGCTTATGGACACTTCCACGCTCATTTCTTAATTGGGAGAAACCGATAAATAAAAGCCCAACGGTTATAAAAGTTGTTGCCAACTCATCTATAAAACTATAACTCCCTGGCCCATAAAGCCCAACGATGGGATTGTTTTTGATCGGAGGCAATTCGTAATTCTGGGAAAAGTACAAATAAGCAAAAATAATCCCCGGCACCAGCAGTATAACCCCAATTATTTTAAAACCGAATGGAAATAAAAGGTAAGGCTTCATCAAATCAAAATTATCATCTAAATATACTGATTATTAGATCGATAATATTAATTTACGCTTAAAAACAACCCATTAAAAGAAACCTTTATCCTTTTAGTTTAACCCGGCTCCTGGTATAAGCCCCACACATTGCCGGCCGGATCACTAAAGCGGGCCGTAATTTCCGGTGCATCCGCGCCTATGGGCTGAATGATTTTTCCGCCATGGGCGATTATTGTATCTGCGGCGATGGTAATATCATCTACCATAATATAAATAAGTAGGCCCGGTTCGGGAGATGATGACCGGCCTTTTACCCACATGCCGCTTACAACGCCCACGCTATCGTCAAAGGCAACATGTTCGCTGCCTTTATCTCTTAGTGACCATGGGAAAACAGCACCGTAAAAATTTGAAGAGGCTTCAATATCAATAGCAGGTATTTCAACATAACATATTTTGCCGTGGCCTCCGCCGGGATGCTGATAAATGCCCACCACATTTCCGGCCGGATCGGTAAACCAGGCAATTTGTTCTTTTTCGCTCAGCGCCATTTGTTTAATTATGTTGCATCCGTTAGCTTTTATGGCATCAATGGTTGCGTCAACGCTATCAACCATGATGGATACCAGTAAACCGGGCTCTGTTGCTGGTTTGCGGCCCAAAACCCAGGCTCCGCTTACCTCGTTAATGCCATCGGTAAAGGCTGTGGCGCCATCGCCGCGGGTTTTAATTTTCCACCCGAAAACATTGCTGTAAAAGGTTGAAGACGAGGTCGCGTCAATAGCCGGAATTTCCACATAGCAAATTTTGCCGTTGGCCAGGGTGGGTTGCTTGGTATTTTCCATTTGATGAACGGTTAATTTAGTCATTATCTTCCAGCGTAAAAATATCTTCCAGCGGTTTGCCAAATACACGGGATATCTTTAAGGCCAGCACTGTTGAAGGTACATATTTATTGCTTTCGATAGCATTAATGGTTTGCCGCGATACACCCACCTGTTCGGCGAGCTCGCCCTGGGTAATGTTTTTGATGGCACGCTCTACACGTATGTTGTTTTTCATGGCTATCCCTCCCGGCTTAATGAACTATTAAGGCGGAAGATGGCCCACCTGAAACGAATGATAAGAAATATAAGCGGTACCCAAAGATTCAATAACAGGATATGCTCCTTATCGCTCGAGAAAATTAGGCTAACGGTGAGTAAAATATAGTTAAGGTAAATAGCCCATTGCAAGGAATCTAAACGGAGTTGAGATATCTGTTCATCTTCGATCTTTTCTTTTGCAAAAGCCACCAAAAACAAGCCGATGGCCATTGCCAGGGTGGTGGAGACGAAGAATACATGGTGACTATTAAATAAATCGGTATCACTGGCTGGCAGTGGAGCGTCAAAGCCCAATACTTTTCTGAAAAGCGCTACTGGCACATGGGCTATAATTAAAGCGTAGCCCAAATAGCGGCACCAATAGGGAAATAGAAATCGTGTCTTCATGATTTGTAAAGTTTGATTTACCAAATGTAAAGTAAACATTACAAAATGTCAAATGTTTCGCAAAAAAAAACCGCCCCATCATCTGAGGCGGTTTTTAATTAATCAGTTCTTATTAAAACTGAATAGCTTGTTTAACATACTGCAATGCTGCATCAATATGTTTTGTAGCGCGGTGTTTTAAACCACGGGTGTACGGGTCATCTTCTTCCTGGTCAACATCCTGGTGTGCTTTTTTCAAAAAGTCATGTGCTTCGTGCAATCTGCCTTTGTGATCATTACGCTCATCAACCGGAGGGTGATCTTCAATGTTTTTTCCGTCGTCAATAGCTGCTTTTTTAATTTCGCCTATGGCGGCATTAATTTCATTAAGCGCGCTAATTTCTAAGTCTGTTTGTACCCAATTACCTGGTCTGTGCTCAATCATCCACCTTGCGGCGCGAAGATCAGATAACGCATGTAAGTAATAAGGGTGTGCGCCCCGGGCCTGGGCATTTGAAGAAACAGTTGCTGTGATCGTTAAAAACAGTGCAATAGCCATCGTTTTTAATAGGGGTCCGATTGAAATTTTCATTTTTAATTTAGTGTTTTTGTTTAGCAATGAGACAGGATTGTTACAATGGGGTTTAATCCTGCTAAACAAAAACACAATAATGGCTTGTATTTCAGGTCAAAAATTTGCAATAAAGAAGATGGCCGGTTATATCAATCTAAATAAATTTCCAGCAAACCATCGGGCAAATCAACACTTACCAGTTCTTTAACCACATCAATACCTTTAACGGTTTCCTCATTCAAGGGAAAAAGCACCTCGCAATTTTTATAGGTAACGGCTGCTATCAATTGCTGCGGGTATTCATGAATATCAGTTATTACACCCAGTTCGCCTTCGTTTATATCAATGGCGGTAAAGCCTTTCAGGTCTTTTAAGGTAAAATCCTGTTTTTTCTTTTTGGGTTTTTGTTTGTTGGGGAGATAAATATCCTTACGTACCAGTATGGAAGCTTTTTCAATAGTATCTACATCTTCCAAAACCAAATAAGCGGCATTTTTTTGCAGATATTTAATAGAACTTACAAAGTAGGGTACCAGCTTGCCCGCAATTTCAACAAAAACGGTATTAAGCTTAACGGTTTCCAGGCCATCAAAATCAACATATATGTTGAGCTCGCCTTTCAGGCCCTTAGTTTTTAGTATGCTTCCAATTCTGAAACAGTCTTCGGTTGTCATGGCGGTTTGTATTTGCAGTTATTACATTATAAATAACGATGGGTTTTAAACCCATCGTTATTTGCCTTTGTCGGTCTTGTCACCGACAAACCGCTGGGCTTATACTTCATACAAGCTTTACGTTATCTGTTGGTAACAACACCAACAGAGGCATAAAATTTGCATTTGCAATCATTATATCATAACGATGGGTTTTAAACCCATCGTTATGATATAAACGGTTAAAACAACAATGGCGAAGAACCTGTGGGTTGCTTCGCCATTGCATTGTATCTAAATAAAAAATTATTCAGCGCTTTCAGCTTCGGTTTCTGTTTCAGCAGCAGCTTCTTCTTCTGCAGGTGCTTCAACTTCTTCGGCAACAGGCGCATTTTTAGCAGCAATTGCAGCAGCTTTATCTTCTTTCTTTTTAGCTTCGGCAGCCAAAGCAGCTTTACGTGCTTCATCTTTTGCTGAAACCAGGCTGGTTTTCTTACCAGTGATTTTTCCGTCTTTGTGGTCAAGCCATTCCTGGAATTTTACTTCAACTTGTTCTTCAGTCAAAGCGCCTTTTTTCAAACCACCTTGTAAATGTTTTTTGTATAAAACACCTTTGTATGACAGGATAGCACGGCAAGTATCCGTTGGCTGTGCACCACTGTTAACCCAATCAAGGGTTTTTTCAAAATTGATGTCGATTGTTGCAGGGTTAGTGTTTGGGTTGTATGAACCTAAACGCTCAATAAAACGCCCGTCTCTTGGTGCGCGTGCATCCGCTACTACGATATAATAAAAGGGTTTAC
>JABDEQ010000091.1 GCA_013286985.1 Bacteroidota bacterium
GGCACAAGATCGGATGTGAATATAACGGAATTTTTCACAGCATGCAATGATGAACAGAAGTGCAAGGCGTTTTTCAAGCAAAAGCGGGATGCGGAAAACACTTTCTTTAAAGAGTGTGGCTCTTTGCATGTCTATTGGATAGAAAAAGAAAGCAGATGGCAGTGTAAGGAATGCAAGAATGCAATGGGGCTAGAGCCAAACGATGATTCGATTATTGCCCGTTGCAGCCTTTCCCATCTATTTTAATTTCATTTCCTTTAATCTTATAAGTTGTTCCGCGTGTAGCAGACACTACCTCCAGTACTTCTTTCAACGATTCGATTCCTGAAAAGCTCCCGGTAATTGGGCAAGTAGAGAGATTTGGATTGCCGAAAGTTATGTGAACATCGTACCGCTTATTCAGACGATCAGCAAGTTCGCCAAATGATGTACCGTCAAAGATCATGTCAGCTCCGGCCCATTGCAGAAACTGTTGCGCTATAACCTGATGTTCTGTCGCTTTCGGAACATCGCCAATTGCCGCTGCAATGAGTTGCTCATTAGGAACTAAAATAGCTAGCAAACGGTCATTCTTTTCCACCTTCACCCGCCCTCGTGTTACCGTTACCGCAACGCTTCTATCTGTCGGGTAAGCTTTAATATTGAAGGCCGTTCCCAAAACAGTGACATTGATATCACCGATATGAATGATAAATTTACGTCTGCTGTTATGTTTAACATCAAAGTAAGCCTCACCGGCCAAAGTGACCTCCCGGTTCCCTTGGCCTGAAAAATTCCGGCCAACAAGCAATTTGCTGCCTGCGTGAATCAATACCCGGGTACCGTCCATCAGCGTTACATATTTATTTATTGCCGGTTCTGATTTTTTTGCGGCCCTAACTGCCGCCAATTTATTATTGTTATTGGCTTTTGGGCGGTTAAACATAAAAAAAGCAGCAAGGCCTGCAAATATCAATACGGCGGCAGCCACACTGAGCCATGCTTTTATATATAGGGGCACAATATTGCGTTTAGGCTCTGCTGCTGTTACCTGGATGCCACTTTTAATATTATTCCTTAACCTGGCCCCAAGCTGCAGCAACTGATCTTCATTTAGCTTTTCGGTAATATCAGGCTGCTCATCAAAGAGGTTGAAATAGAGTTCAAGTACTTTCATATCTTCTTCAGATGCCTTTCCACTAATAAACCTATTGACAAGTTCATCATATTCTTTCCTTACTGATCCGGACATAATATTTGCAATTGCTTAATTATACACTATGCATTTTTATAGCCAGGGAGTATTCCTTATTCAATTATTTTGAATGCTTTTTTTAAATCAGTGTTGTCCCCAATTGCATCGTAAATAAAGGAAAACGTATGGTAACGGCAGAGGCATCGCTGTTTGCCCCGCCGGGAAACCAGCAAATTTAAAGTTTAACCGCCAGCGAAGTGATCAAAAAATAGACCGCCCATCCGGCAAAAAGAATGATCCCGGCGACCAGCCACCAGGGTATGCTTTGCGGAGTCTCGCTGCCATGTAGCATAAATGTCTTTTGATCTCCTTTTCCATAAGCATTGATCATCAGCGGTAAAACACCTTCTACGGTTTCATTCTTCTTTATCCCTTCTACAGCGATGGCTGGACCATTTCTGACGATAAACGGAATCCATTTAATTCCCTCTTTTCCGCGATGGTCCCTGCTTACTATTTTAAGTGTGTGGTCGCCGTCACTCAGTTTTCGGGTATCAAGGTCAAAGGCTAAAGGCGCTAGAAATTTACCGATGGGCTTCGGTTCGTCATCGATAAAAAGTATAATATAGCTTTGGTCATTCATCGCGGTAATTCATTTAAAATAGTCCTTTTAATATGATCTTCACTATTTTCAGCGGGCTTTAACAGGCACTTAACCGTTGCGTAAAAGGTGTAAAGGGTTATGGCAATCATTAATGCTACGATCAGGTAATCTAAGTTCCCGTCTGGCCCCGGACCGTGTGTAATGCCCCCGATGAATTTTGGTTGTAACTTTTTGCAGGCTTCACATGCGAAGGCATCTAACCCGATTAAAACAAGTAAGAGGACTAATGGGTATTTTTTCATTTCATTACGTTTATTAATAAACTATGCTATTGTTTTGGATCTGAACTTTAGGGATATAGCTGCGTCGGATTCCGCATACATGCCATAGGCGCTGAGCACAATTCCCATGACGCCCCTTTGGACGGATGACACAGCGTAAAGCACCATTTCATCTGCAGGATCAGTTATTCCCTCAAACCGGTATACGCTATCGATTTCAAATTCTTCCGGGCAGAGGTGAATTATATTTTTCGTACAGATGATACAATTCTTATCCGGTTTGATATTGAAATCTGTAATGTAACCTTGCCCGGCCAAAGCGCGGATCGCTTCTGTCACTGTATCGTATTTGTTGATATCCTGGTTGTCTGAAAATTCGGCCATGATTATAATTTATTTACTTGTTGCGGTCTGTTTGAGTGTTCCGATTATTTTTCTTACCTGTTCAGCAGTTACCGGACTTGATGTATTACCCCAACTGCTTCTTTCATGATTGATAATAGCTGCCACCTCTTCAGCCCTCAAATTATTGTTTGTCCCTACAGGCGGCATGATTCCATACCCTTCGTTCACCCTGCCGCTATAGCCTTTCATTATAATGGTTACTTGAACATCTGGGTCAGGGTTTAGTACTACTTTACTTCCCTTTAAAGGCGGAAATGCACCAGCGAGTCCAAGCCCGTTTTCCTGGTGACAGCTTTGGCAATTGGCGGCATATAAAGCAGACCCATCAATCTCCGTTTTTGCATTTGTACCCGGCACTGCATTTCCTAATGCTGCTGTTTTGATTGACTTGCTATATAGAAATACAGGTACAGGCGATCCATCCGGCAGGCTGACCTGTTTGAGGGATTTCAGATAGGCTATCAATGCCAGCAATTTAGTTGATGCAACTATACTGCCGGTAACCCCTTTTCTAAACTCATCAGGTACGTGAACAACCACGTCTTCAGGGAATGGATAGTCTTTGACGATAAACAGCCACTGATATGATGGCATTACCGAGGCCTCAACAACTGAACGGGGATTATAAAGATGGAGCAGGTGCCAGGCCTGACTTGGTTGGCGGAGGCCGATATTGGTGAGATCGGGGCCCGTTCTTTCAGAACCCATCAGAGTAGCTGTATTTCGCCATAGGTCTGTTCTTGTTATGCGTGAATAGTCGGCAGCAATACTCGGACGACCGCCCCAAATCTTATCCATATCCACGTTTCGGACTTGCTGGGTATGGCAGGCTGTGCAGCCTTCTGCAATAAATACCAATTTCCCATCAGACTCCAGTTTTGTTAGAGGCCTGCTATTAGGCAGGGGTGCGTTATTGTTTTCCGCGTTGAATGCAGGCAGTATTGCTACTATGAACGTTAAAAAAAGGTAAAAGCAAAGAGCAATCCCGTAGAGCCTTTTATGATTAGTGTAAATATCCATCGTTTAATTCTCGTTAAATGGTTTGAATGGGATTTGTTCCAACTGATGAATCACCTCATTTTTGGTGTCAGTATCTGAGTGCCCGGCAAACATGGTATACATATTCCAGGCAAAAATTAGGTGAGAGACCCACATAAGTGAACCTCCTATTGCCCGCCACAGCCAGTAGGGAGCCATCAAAATTACGCCATCAATAAACGGCCGGCCAGCTTCCCATGAAATTCCTTTTAAGGTTCCGCCTATCATCAGGGGTATAGTGTAAAACAAAACGCCAATTAGTGCGAGCCAAAAGTGAGCACCTACCAGACCTTGATTGGGTTCATTACCGGTGAGTCGCGGAATCAGTGTATAGGTGCTTGCCCAAATCATAAATGCGATGATCCCGTACATCGTCAGATGCGAATGTGCTACTGTAAAATCTGTGAAGTGCCAAACGAGGTTGGTGCTTCTGAATGCCTCAGCTGTACCCTGGGTGGAGCCTGTAAAATAAAACATAATTCCTACTAGGTAGAATGGAAGGGTATAGCTCCTGGCAACCTTATTAAAATTCCCTTTAAACGTCATCAGGAAATTGGTGGTGCCTGCAAAAACAGGTATCAGCATACCCATACTTCCGATAATTGCGACCGTTTGCAGCCACCAGGGGATCGAACTGAATATAAAATGATGGGTTCCAATTAGTGTATAAAAAAGGATTTGTGACCAAAAGGCCAATATGCCCAGGCTGTAGGAGTAAATTGGAGTGTTTAGCTGCTGTGGCAGGAAATAATAGATAAGGCCGAGATTGAATAGCATAAACCACATACCAACAGCCTGGTGCATATAATACCCCTGAACTATAGTTTCTCCAAGCCCATCCTGCCACCAGGGAAGATAACCGACAAGCGCAATTACAGTGATAAACATGACCGCCGCGATAATATACCAGTTTGATATATAAATCTCCTTCGTTTTTCTGTCTGAAACCGTTTTAAGATAATTGAACGCTGTATTACAAATTCCCAACGCAAATAAAAGCATCACCGGCCATATATACTCGCGATATTCCCCGCCCCCGTTGTTTATTCCGTTTATAAGCATCAGGCTCCCGGTAATAACGGCTGCATTGATCAATATCAAGGACTGGTATCCCTTCCTGATACTGTACAAGGGGGCATTGCTTACCGTAGGCACAACGTAATAGCCCAGACCGAGCATTGCCAGCGAAGACCACCCCCAGAAAACCATATTTGTATGAACAGGACGCAGCCTGCCAAAACTAAGCCAGCTAACATGGTCAATATCTGGAGAAACCAGTTTAATTCCGAGGTATTCACCGATCGTAGTTCCTATCACCAGCCACAAAGTCGCAGAACCCATATACCACATAATAAGCCGGATCAACTTAGGATCAATATCATGTTTCCTCGCCGCCTTGCGTTTGATTGAAAAAAATCTCGGTTCATGTACCTCGGATATATTCAGCATGAGGCCTTTTTTATCATCCGGGTCAAATGTACCGCCGAGTTCCGTATTAGTCAGCGTATAATCAAGAGCTCCTTTTCTCTTAATAAGGTCGCTGTAGAAATTATCGTAAATATCTATGTTCTCCAGTTCTTCTGCCAATTCCCGTGCTTCGGCCCCGGCATGCTGCCTACGAATCTTTTTAATGAGCTGGTTTAATTTTACTCCGGTAAGAAATATTACTGCGATTAGTGGGACTAATACCAGCAAAAGCATAATTGCCATTCCCGGACTCGACACTACTCCGTCGCTGCTTGTGCTTTCTGCATGGCTATCAAGCGATAAAAAGACAAAAAAGAGGGCCAGGCAGGTGGCTTTTGCGCCGCTATTGGGGGAATCTCTTTTCTTATTTTTATGTCTGGCTGCCCGACCAATCATCAAACCGAGCTGCTCGGAATCTAAACGCCAAAAATTTGCCACTATCCAACTCTCTCCGGCCGTCCTTTTAGCTGAAGCCTCCGTACAGAGCCTGGAAGCTATCTTTAAAAGCCACAATAGCTCCAGGATCAAAAAAATAATTGAGACTGAAAAAATAATCATGTCATATACGGCTGTTGCCGTATTCGCTGGTACTTTCGGATAGGCGTTTTGATTTACGGTCAGCAAGATTACAAAAGGTCCGATATTCATGTCTTTGAAACTTATCATATAGTCAGGTTGGGAATTAATGTTTCTTCAATTATTTCACAAACCCCTTTCTGTTAAAGGAAGAAACACCGTCTTTTCATTTAGCAAAGTTGATTTAATGGCTAATAATTTGAATTGAAATGCTGGTATCTAAATGCGTGCCGTGAATTAAACTGCTTAACATCAGTATGTTATGTGCATTTACGCGTATTTGCACCTACTTTATTTCGCCAGTTAGCGTTGGACATACGCCTTACCGCTAAGCACAATTTAAACTTGAAACTTGCGGTGAACTATTAAATTGAGTAGGCTTACACGGCGAATGGCGATTTCAAAATTGGGTTTCGGTTACTATGGCTTTTTGCTTAAAAATGAATACAAGGCTAATTTCCCACTTCCGGGATAAATCAGTCTTGCTCAAATGTTGTTTATGAAAATTTATTGAGTTTAAAAAGGCTTAGTCGTTACGATTAGGAACGGCTATCGCAATAGTAGATACCATAACCAGTAACACCGGACACTGATTTTGTCAATTCACCTCTCATTTTGTCCGTCTCAGCTCTTTAATTGTATGATGAAACGTAAATATAAAATACCTTTGTAGCTTATGGCTGTGCTTCCTGCAAAAAATCTGGCGCGTCTGACCTGGCTTCTGTCTTTTACCATAAGCGTTTTTCTTCTGATTTTCCTTTTGATCAGTAGAAGTGTCACACCCATAGTGGCCATCGTTTTTACCACAATGAGCGCTGTCATTGTGCTTTTTATAGGTTTTTTTAATATCTATTTATTGACAGCATATAACAGGTTATCCGGTTTATCCATTGACCTCCAATCCAATAAACGGCGATATATTTATTCCTATATCGGTAGTGCTTTAATTCATCTGACCGTTTGGCCTTTATTTGCTTATTTAGCCCGGGTGCCATGGAAATCTTCGGGTATGGCCTTGTTTTTCGTGCATATAATTTCTTCGGCACTCGTAAATACCCTGATGATTATCATTCAGAATTTTATTCTTTTACAAAGTGATAAAGCCAAAGCCGACCTGGAACTGTCAGAATTAAGGGCAGCTAACGCAGAGGCTGCAACCTTACTCTTAAAACAGCAGATACACCCTCATTTCCTGTTTAATTCCCTGAATACCCTGAAGGTATTGTACAACAAAGATCCGAAAATGGGCAACAGCTATTTGATGCACCTGGCCAATTTTCTAAGGGCTACAGTTTCCAACCACGAAGACAAACTATCCCGGCTGGACGAAGAACTCCTTCTTTTTAATAATTATCTGCAAATGAAAAAGATCCGATTCGGTGACGCATTGAGTTGTATCATTACTATACCTGATGATCAGTTAACCTTAGGTAATCTGCCCGCCTTTTCACTACAGCCTTTACTTGAAAATGCCATCAAACACAATGATGCGACGGAAGAAATGCCGCTTAAGTTAATCGTGGTCAAGGAGGGCGACCGTATTATAGTTAGCAATAATCTGCAAAGAAAGCGAAGGCCGGAAGTGTCAACCGGCAAGGGGTTAGCTAACCTTTCAGAAAGATACAGGCTGTTATCAGGAGATGAGGTGATAATAACAGATGATGGCGTCTTATTTTCGGTCAGTCTTAAATTGCTGATCTGATGAACATTGTTATAATTGAAGATGAACGGCTCATGGCCGAGGACCTTTACGAAACCATACTTCTTGTAGAGCCATCTGCCCGTATTACCGCGTTGCTTCGTTCGGTAAAAGATGCGGTGATCTATTTCAGGGAAAATGGTGCACCTGACCTGATTTTTAGCGACATCCAGTTAGGGGATGGACTGAGCTTTGACATATTTACAGTAGTCAATGTTCAGGCTCCTGTAATCTTTTGCACCGCCTATGATGAATATGCAATAAGTGCTTTTAAGGCGAATGGAATAGACTTTATCATGAAGCCATTTACCAGCGAGATTATTGAGGACTCACTGAAAAAGTATCAGCAATTAAAGCAAATACTGGGCTCTGAGGTTACCCGGCAATATGAAGCCATTGTTAAAGTTTTAGAGCACCGTGAACAACAAAGGACGCCCACGATACTCGTTCGGCACCAAGATAAAATATTGCCGGTCAAACTGGAAGATATAGGCCTGTTGTACCTAAGGAATGAAATTACATATTTACTTACATTTTCGGGTAAAACCTATTTTTCCAGCAAGAACCTGGAAGAGTTTGAGAAAATGGCAGGCACAAATTTTTTCCGTGCGAACCGACAAAGCCTGGTTAACCGAAAAGCCATAGTCAATGCTTCCCCGTATTTTTCCCGTAAACTGTCGCTCACTCTGACTATACCTTTTGACGAGACCATTACAGTCAGCAGAGAAAGGGCACCATTGTTGCTTCATTGGCTGACTGCTTCATAAATAGCTGGTTTATTAACTCGTCCCGGCAATGTTATTCAGTTGCCGCTTTAGACACCAATTTGTCCGCCTCACTTAGATTTTATACGAACAGTTCCTGATTACTCTTCATTTTTGGCTTATTAAGAACGCCGGGGTAGTTTGCCGTCTCGGCTAAAACAGATGGCCATGTGTGAAAAAATATTAATAAAGCTCCTATTTTCTTTTTTCTCTACATCAGGAGTGACGCAAATACAGAAGTGCGATAAAAGCATATTCAATATCTATTGGGATAGACTAACTATATATCATAAACCGCAAGGCAGCGGGAAAGTGAACTTAAAGATTTTTTATTCTTTGGCAGCAAACAGCGCAATTGACATTTGAACGAACGTCTCCTCAACCCAATAGTTTCATGCAATACAAACTTTTCTTAGGATTTATAT
>JABDEQ010000092.1:0-4075 GCA_013286985.1 Bacteroidota bacterium
ACATTACTCCAGGATGGATCTTCAACATAAACATATGCAATACGTATTAAAAGTGATAAAACAATGTATAGTAATATAACAGAAAAAATTATGCTCTTTTTTTTGAATACTTTTTTTAGAAAAAAATCTGCTGATACAAGTAATATAGGAAATGATAAATAAAACCATTCTTCAACTGAAAGACTCCATGATACCCCGTAAAAATCATTATTAGTTGTATTATAACTGAAAATATTTTGCAAGAACACGAAATATTTCCAAAGGCCAGGAATCATAGTATGCTTTATTATCAATATGGCAATATAAATAAAGAGGATAAAATAATACATTGGTAATGTTCTCAACCAACGGCGTGTCCAAAATCTGGTAATTGGTTTGCGACCATACTCAGGCTCGTTGCAGTAAGACTTTATGATTATATTACCAATAAGAAACCCGCTTAAAACAAAAAATATTTCCACTCCCAAATATCCAAACACATCCATGTAATAAATGCCTGGTTTAAAGAAATTTACACCTGATAAATTAAATGCAGACCAATGATGAAAAAGTACAAACATTATAGCCAGGGTCCTCATTAAATCAAGACCGAAATTTCTATTTTTTATTACATGCGTCTTCATTTGCGAAACCATAGCGAATAAAAATCCAAATTCGTGTACTGAAACATTAAAAAAATACTATAAGCATACGCGAAAGGTATGCAAATAAAAGCTCTTTTATCCCCGCCCGCTAATCTGTATTGGGAAACCATATTCATTTTAAAAACTTAATTGAGGAATATTGTCATTTTAATAGCATTAACACATATCAACCAAGTATTTATCAGCACTTAATTTCTAATCAAAGCATAAATCAAATATGTTAGCATAATAATAAAACTGGGGATGAATCCTTTTCCTTCAAATTTGAAAAAATTAAACTCAAACTCTTTATAGGAATGATACATGCAATATCCGGTATAAAACGATAAATTCCCTAAAATAATAGCAGTTGGAATAGTATATACACCAATAAGTGGGATTAATATGATACAAAATATTAATATCAATATACCCGTAACACCGTTAGCTATATGCCATATAATTTTATTACTTGTGCTATAAATTTGAATATGCATGGCACCGCATCTTTCCAATAATATGCCAAAGCCTAAACTGGCCCAAAGTAGCGCGGCCGGGAAAGCGGCATGGCTGTGAATATATTTCAATCCATAGGTCCCCAATATGCCAACAGCAATCACAGGTACAACGTAAGCCCAATAACTAATATCCATTCCCCTTTTTATGGCTTTAGTGAAGGATACCATATTCCCTTGCGCTCTTAGCTGAGCAAAAGTTGGAATCTTGCTATAAAATGGCGCTTGTGAAAATACGCTGATCTGCCTTATTAAATTATACCCTAACAAATAGGAAGCTATTTCTTTACTGTTGCCATTTTTAGAAACAATCATGTTTACCACATAAAACAATCCGAAACTTGTTAAAGTGCCAATGCCGCTTTTCCATACGCTGGGCCATATTGAATTAAAAACGGTAATATTTTTTTCTGCTTTAGTGTCAATCGATTTATAACGGCCATCAGCAATACTTCTGCTTAAAAAAACATCCCGCAATGTATTAACCATAGCCCAGCATTGATTAGAGATTACCAATATTAAAATATCTCCCCCAAAATATAGCACCAAACAATTAGAAACAATTGCTAACAGGTTAAATAAGGTTTCCCATTTTTTCACCAATGCTACCTGATTCATTCCTTGCAAATAGTTTGAGAATGTACTATATCTTAACTGAATAAAGCTTGTAAAAATAATGAAGCCCCAGGCTATTAATGACCTTGTTGGGTCGGCGCTCCTTAAAATAGGGTTATATAAAAAATATGAGCTTAATATTATGAATAAAACAAATGATAATCCAAGCCTTATATAAATGAAATTCATTACCTGCCACACTTTTTGTATGGTTTGCCAATTGTATTCAGTTTCATTATTCTCAGGCTTTTTTTTACTTACTACACTTAGCTCATTAATAGTGAGCCCGCCCCGTGCATAAGAAAACATCCGTATTAGGGTGCTGCTAAAGCCGAGATCTGCCAAGACTTGAAAATTTATAGCAGATATAAAAAGATACCATAACGCTATATTCTGTACCGGAAAATGTGATAACATTAAGGGTACAACCAGCAACAAGCTGAATGCCTTTGTTAAATAGCTGAGCCAGGTAAATAGAGTTGGAGAGTTTTTCTTGCTTCTATTTAACTCCAGGAGCCTTGATTTTATATTTAAAGTTTCAGCCAATTTTCTATTCTTAATCAATTTTTAAATAACTGCTATTAGATGATATTCTTTGTCTCTGTTTTGAGTGTTTAATTCTACAAATAGCAACCTGGGCTTTTCCGGACTTTTTAGTAAGCTAAGAGCTCCTTTTATAGCTAAGCCTTCTGCTCCTTCTATATCTATTTTTATAACCGTTGGAATTGGAAGCCCCGATTTTATTAAACTATCAACAGATTTTACGTCTATCGAAATAGACCCGGTGTGCCTGTTGAGGTCCATTAAAGAAGGCGAATTTCCGTCCACTCCGTTAGTATTCAAATTCATCTGAGTGTCTTTATCACCTACACCGAGTTGATTAGTTATTACATTAGTAAAATTATTTAACCGGATATTAGTTGTTAACCTTTGGTAAATTTCCGGATCAGGTTCAAAAGAAACTACCGTTTTCACCAGGCCGGCGCTGTACACAGTAAATAACCCTACTGATGCTCCGATATCCCAAACTATATCATCCTCTTTTAGCAAAAATAAAAATGCCCCTAATGATTTATGTTCGCCCCCATACTTTACAGTTCTGAATAATTCAACTCCATTGGCGCAGTTAAATTTCCGATCACCAAACATTGTTGTATTTACTATAACATCCCTACCAAGTTTGGTAACCAACAAAGTTTTTAAAGAATTGCTTAATGTATTTCGTAAATGGCCCATATCAGTCTAATTATAAAACTTTAATAAATAAATTATTTTTAGAGTCCGCTGTATTTAAATAAGAAATAAAATTGAAAAAGAGCTTATAAATATGTTCAATAGTTTTTCCTTAACAATAGAATAAAAAATGAGTAAATATTAAAAAGGGGTATTTTATATATGTCGAGGGTTCAAAACCCATCAACTTGTTTTCAGCTCTGAGCCATTAAATAAAAAAGCTCATAAATCAATTTATACAATTGAAAAAAGCCATTGATATATCTTTCAGCAACTAAATATTAAAGCCTAAAAAATAGTTATGAATGCTTTTTCATAATTAATCCAAATCCTTCAAAACATTGCTTATCCCGCCGTCAATATTTAAGTTGGCGCCATTAATAAAACCAAGCTGATCTTCAGCTAACAGAAGTGCCAACCGCGATACTTCCTGGGGTTTTCCAATACGCTGACTGGGATGCAACTCATTAAGCATCCGAACCTTATCCTCATCATTATTAAAGCCATCCCTTAACATTTGTGTATCAATTGCAGCCGGGCTTATAGCATTTACGCGGATACATCCCTGCAAATCAACCGACAACGCTTTGGTTAAGCCAACCAAAGCACTTTTAGATGTGGCATAGGCTAAAAAACGTTTCTTAGTTAATTGATGATGTATGCTGGCTATATTTATGATCGATCCTTTTGACCGCATTAAACGGCTTAGAAAAAATTGACTGAGAAAAAGCGGGCCGGTTAAATTTACGTTTAATGTGTGGTTCCAATCATTCAGTTCTATTTCGCCTAAACTGCTTAAAATTTGCACCGCAGCGTTATTAATGAGCACAAAAAGTTCGGGAATTTCAGCATCAAACATCAACTCAATCTCTTTTTTATACTCAGCATTTGTAACATAAAGATCTAAGTCAAATTTGAAACATTTATGGCACCATAACGACGGCTCGTCTTTTACGTCAAGACCAATCACTTCATACCCTTTTTCATTAAAAGTTTTGGCCAACTGGCTGCCTATGCCTCCCAATACCCCTGTAATTAATACACAAATGTTAAGGGATGGCTTTAATAATGATGAGGATAAGGTTCGGA
>JABDEQ010000092.1:4101-8396 GCA_013286985.1 Bacteroidota bacterium
TAACTACAGCTTCTTTAGTATTTGAACCATTGTGGGTTCCAAAAATACAATGTTCAAATTGCCGCAACTTACTATCAGCCGGAAGTGGTTCTATTTCAAAAACATCCAATCCCGCCGATTTTACTTTACCTGAACTTAAGGCTTCAATCAGCGCGTTTTCATCAACCAATCCTCCACGGGAAACGTTAATTACGATCACCCCATCTTTCATCTTCGCTATGCTTTCGGCATTAATTAAATGAAAATTTGACGCTGTTAATGCACAGGCCAAAATAACAAAATCTGCTTCGCCCAACTTTTCAGGAAATGGCAATATTTCATCTACATTGGCCGCTTTAGCATTTAACCTGGTAAACGGATCGTAGGCATTAATTTTAAGCCCAAATGCCCTAAGTCTTCTTGCAATAGCTAATCCAATATCTCCAATACCCACTAATGCAACAATCTTGCCATCAAGTGACATACCCGGAGGCTTTATCCAGTTACCTTTTCGCACTTCTCTATCAACCCGGTAACTATCACGCGCAAGGCCTGTAAGATAAGCCAGGGCCATATCCGCTACTTCGTTACCGAACATTAAAGGGGTATTTGAAATTGGAATACCCAATTTTTCACACGCTTTAAAGTCAACATTATCAACGCCAACTCCCCATTTAACAGCAGCCTTTAAATTGCCATCTACTCCGGCCTTAAATACCCGTTCAGTAGCTGGATCGTCTCCTATTATCCAACCATCAACCTTTGGAACTAATTCAATAAGTTCATCCTCACTTAATACTTGTACTACCTCAGGCAAAACTAATTCTATACCTTTTTCCTCGAACAAGTGCTTGAATTCATTAATTCCTCTCAACATTGGCGGGCAAGTAATTAATATCTTCATGCGATGTTGTTTATTTTTTTATATAATAGTTCAGCAACAATAAAATTAAGTTCAACATCAATATCCTGTGCTTCTATCTCGGGCATTTCAAATAAATATGGCCTATCACCTATCCGGTTATGTTTTTTTTCGAGAATTGATTTTGTAAAAATATAAAAACATGAATTTTCCTCGAAAATAGGCGGAAGGTCCTGAGTGCGTAAAAGAATATTTTGATTATGATTAATAGGCCTTGCAAGTTCATCCCAAAACCGTACATGTTTTCGGGTTACCGAAAACAAAGAATCATACATGGGGTGTATTTTTAAAAATTTTTCTATTCCTTCGGTTAATGTTTTTGTAGTTAATAAAGGGTTTGTACTATGAGTTTGCAGATAAAAATCTGACGAGACTTGATTGATGCAATTCAATAAAACGTCATTCATTGGTATGCTGCCATCCCGTAAATGTTCAGGCCTTTCGAGGATAAGAACTTCAGGAAATGTTTTTTGCGACTGTTCAATAACTATCGGACTATCAGTATCTATTACAACCTTATCAATTAGGGGACAGTCAATAAGTGTTTGAACTATGTGATGAAAAAGCGGCTTGCCCGAAAAGTCCCGATAATTTTTCCCCGGCACTCTTTCGCTCGAATGGCGCATGGGAACTATTGCTGTTAATTTATATTTATTCATCTAAGGTAGTGTAACAATTATAAAACTTACAGTGGATTTAACCCTTCAATCCACTGTACGATATTTTTTCGCCTTCACCATGTAAAGGAGATTGATTATGTTTCCCCCTGGGAACCCTCTTCAACTCGTTGGGATAATAAAGTCGTTTCCTTAACGTCTCGTTCGGTTGTCTCTTTTGACTATATCCTAAATATGTGCCCCAAAATTGCATATATCTAAATCCTACAATAGATGTAAAATTCTTTAGGAATATGCCATCATAAATTGCATGAAAACTATCTGAGCAAATATTAGCAGCTGTAAGTTTTAAAAAATGAAAAAATGAAAAACGTTCATGCGGATAAATAATCTTTAGCGCCAACGCCTCTCGTCTATATCTATTTTTAATCCTCGAAAATGTTTCATCATGCACATGTACAATAGGCGCCAAGGCTTCATAAGCTATTTTATATTCCTTCGCTTGTATTTTTGAGGCCCAATCCAAATCTTCCAGGCCTGTTAAATTTTCGTCATAAGGCTGCTGTTCCCACAGGTCCCGACGAATTGTGCAATTAGCATTGTTGCAAAACGAAATTGGCTGATCATAATTTGAACTAGCCGGGAACCATTTATTAAATAATTGCTGTTCTGAAAATTTTGATGTTTCGCATCCAAGCTGCCTGCCGTAAACCAATGCTACTTTTTCGTCGTTAAAAGGTTGAAGCATTTTTTCTATCCAATCGGTATATAATGGATATACATGCGCGCTTGCGAACAATAAAAATTGCCCTTGAGCTACCTTACAACCTCTATTAATAGCACGTCCGAACGAAAAATCTTCGGGCTTTATATTTACAATTTTTACACCATATTCCCGGGCAATCGAAACAGTATTATCATCCGATCCGGAATCGACAAGTATGATTTCTGTATTTGAATAAACAGTTTGTCTTTGTATACCTTCAAGCAATTTGCGTATATGCTTCTGCTCATTGTATGATCTAATAATTAAACTACATACTGGTACCATAAATCTTAGTTTATTTTATATTCATCAATTTACATCACCTATGATTTATTAAATATCTTACTCCATAAAGTTTTCTTTTCAGGCTCTTCCCCATAGCCATAACCATGTCCGTAGCCATAACCGTAACCATAGCCATATCCATAGCCATAATCACCCTTCACTGCTGTTATATCATTAACAACAATGTAGGTTTTCTTTAATTTTCCGCTTCCGGTTAAATCATTTGGAATATTTAACTGTTTTTTGAAAGTATAATTTTGACGTACAATATATAAAGTAATGTCAGTAAATCTTTCTATCAATAAAGCATCCGAAACTAAACCAACAGGCGCGCTGTCAATAATTACATAGTCAAACCGCTTCTTAAGTTCATCGATCATCGTTTCCAATTTTCCACTTAAAAGTAATTCCGCTGGATTTGGAGGAATGGGACCTGAAGATATCACAAAACAATTTTCACTAAAAGGTAAAGGCTGTATAATATCATCTAATTTAATGATATCCGAAACTATGTAATTTGTAAATCCATATTGATTTATCTCCAAATATTTTGACAACTTGGGTTTGCGAAGATCTAACTCAATAAATATTACTTTTTTTCCCGAAAGAGCAACTGCACTACCTAAGTTTAATGTTATAAATGATTTACCCTCACCACTCATACTTGAAGTAATCATTATAACGTTGCTTTTAGAAGAACTTAAAAGATATTGCAAATTTGTACGCATTGCCCGGAATTGTTCCGATATAGAAGCTCTTGAATTTTGATCAACTACAAGCATATTGTCATACCCCTCATTATGGCTAATTTCACCAACTACCGGTATTTTAGTATGACTTTCGATATCTGATTTTGACAATATCCTAACCCTTAAAATATCTTTTAATGTGAGGATGCAAAACGGAACAAAAAATGCTGCTACTAAACAAGCAAGCGTAGCCAGTATTGCCGGTCCTTTGGGAGCTTCATATTCACTTTTTGCACCGTCAATTATACGTGCACTTGAGATGGTCGATTTTTCGGTAATAGCTGTTGTTTCCCTTTGCTGTAATAGAAATAAATATAGAGCCTGTTTTAAATCTTGCTGGCGTGTGTAATCTAAAAAGACGCGTTCTTTAGCCGGCACGCCGGAAATTTGGCCGGCAAATACCTTATTCTTTTCCATTAATTGATTACGGCTAACTATCAAACTTCCTTTATAGGTTGAAATGGTTTTAATTAAGGTAGAACGAAAATTTGCCAATTGTAAGTCGATATTTTTTACAAATGGATTATCATCGGTCGATGAGATGGTCTGACGGTCGCGCTGTAAGAGTAATTCATTATATTGTCCAACAGCCTCGGCAAAGCCAGCATCCTGTATAGCCAATACGCCTGGTAAAACCTTCCTGTTATTTGGATTATTAAGTAACGCTTGCAAATCCTGAATAACTGAAAGTTGAATTTCAATAACGCTCAACTGCTTTTCGTAATCACTTGAGGCATCAATAAGCGCCTGCGATTGTGCTGTAATATCAGCAATCTTGTTATCAGTTTTGAATTGTTCAAGTTGCTTTTCAACTCCCTGTAACTGGCTGCTAACTAATTCCAAGCGGCCATCAATAAACGCAATTGTACTATCGGCAATCTGAACTTTATCTTCTAAATCTGCTTTTAAATAGAGGCTCATCAATTCATTTAAGATAGCTTCTCCTTTTGCCGGATTTTTGTATTTAAGTGTCAGAT
>JABDEQ010000093.1 GCA_013286985.1 Bacteroidota bacterium
GAACCGTGCAGGGCGATCATTTATACCTTTCTTGCTTTGATGGTGGTCATGCTTTTTTCTTTACGGCAAAGATTAATGACGATAAAACAATAACAGAAGGTGAATTTTATTCGGGCATTAGCGGTCACGATACCTGGACAGCGGTTAAAGATGCCAACGCCAAGCTACCGGATGCTTATTCGCTAACCGCATTAAAGCCGGGTTACAAAAAAATCGACTTTAGCTTTAAAGATATTAACGGCAACACGGTTTCGCTGAGCGACAGTCGTTTTAAAAACAAGGTGGTTATTGTACAGATCTTAGGATCATGGTGCCCAAACTGTATGGACGAAACCAATTACATGGTAGGCAGTTATTATCCAAAATATCATGATAAGGGCGTAGAGGTAATAGGTCTGGCTTACGAGCGCACTACTGATTTTGCAAAATCACAAAAAACGTTGCAGCAGCTGAAAGATCATTTTAATGTACCTTATCCTTTATTAATAACCGGCTATACACCTGGCAAAGGCGATCCAGAGAAAAGCCTGCCCATGCTGGCCGATTTTAAAGGATTCCCTACCACTATTATTATTGATAAAAAGGGCGATGTACGAAAAATACATACCGGCTTTAGCGGACCAGGTACGGGCGAATATTACACCCAGTTTATTGACGAGTTTACTAAGCTGACGGATGATTTGCTGGCGGAGAAATAAGAAGAAATATGGCTTTATATCGCGCAAGCAAGCCTGCGCGATATAAAGCCATATTTTTTATGATAAGCGCTTAATTTTTATGTTTCTAAGCCAAACCTTTTGCCCGTGATGTTGAAACATAATATGACCGCTGGTTGATTTGGCAAAATTAGGGTTATTTCTGTACTTGCTCTTGCTGATCAGTTCATTAAGCTCTGCTGATCCCAGCTCATATTCAACTACTTTTACGCCATTAACCCATTGTTCCACATGTCCGTGATTAACCAGTAACCGGGCTGTGTTATACTCACCAACCGGTTTCAGGTGTTTGTTTTGCGGGGTGATCAGGTCATAAAGCGAACCGGCAGAACGCCTGGGCTCGTGGTCATTAAAATCAATATCGTCCAGCAACTGAAATTCAAAATTATCTAACCAGTTGGGGCTGTTCCCGTTACCTGATTCATGGGTTGATTTTTCCTGCACGTTGTAAAAAATGCCACTGTTCCCTGCTTTTGACATCGCCCATTCAAGTGTCAGGTCAAAATTGGTATAGGTGTCTTTTGTTACCAGGTCTACATTAGGCACATCGGTTTGGGCAACCAGTGCACCATCCTCCACTTTCCAGGCAGCGGGAAATGTATCCATCTGATATCCGCGTAATTCATTTATTGATTTTCCATCAAATAAATAGTGCCAGTGTTTATCCTGTGCATGCATCGTGTTGGCTACGCCAATCTGTAATAAAAGCAAAACGAGCAGTTTTTTCATCAGTAATTAAAAATAAGGGTGAGTCTTATATTTATAAATCTACTAAGTTCACGGCAGATAAACCGTTATTCATACAATTGTTACAGGCCTTAGCTGCGTTCTTCCCAAATAGTGCACAAGTGTAAAATGGTTTCTACCGCTTTTTGCATATCCTGAATAGAAACCCACTCGTGCTTGCTGTGAAAAGCATGCTCGCCCGCAAAAATGTTAGGACATGGCAGGCCCATAAACGAAAGTCGCGAACCGTCTGTACCACCACGTATACTGCATAGTTTGGCATTCAATCCGGCGCGTTTCATTGCCTCCATACCATATTCAACAATTTGCGGATGCTTATCCAATACGCTTTTCATATTACGGTACTGCGGTTTAACCTGTAGCTGGTATGATGAACCGGGGAAATCTTTCAATACGCTATCGGCCACCTGTTTTATAACATCAGCATGCTCGTTTAATTTAGCATCATTAAAATCCCTGATGATAAAGTCAATACTTGCTGTTTCCACATGGCCCTCTATACCGACGGGATGCACAAAGCCTTCCATCCCCTCTGTTGCTTCGGGCGAAAGGCTGGCGGGCAGGGCAGCAACAATTTGCCCGGCAATTTTTATAGCGCTTTCCATTTTTCCCTTTGCAAAACCCGGATGTGAGCTAACCCCTTTTATAATAAGTTTGGCGCCATCTGCCGAAAATGTTTCGTTTTCCATATTGCCGGCGCTCTCGCCATCCATGGTATAACCGGCAAAAGCGCCCAGCTTTTTAATATCAACCTTATCTACACCGCGGCCAATCTCTTCATCGGGTGTAAATAAGATCCTTATGGTGCCGTGTTTTATTTCGGGATGATTAACCAGCTGATAGCAGGCATCCATAATTTCGGCTACGCCAGCTTTATTATCGGCCCCAAGCAGGGTTGTACCGCTTGCCGTTATAATATCATTACCTATCTGGTTTTTAAGATCGGGGTGCTCATTTAACTTTATTATTTGCGTATTATCATCGGGTAAAATAATATCATGACCCAGGTAGTTTTTGTGCACAATGGGCTTTACCCCGGTGCCGCTGCAATCGGGCGCAGTATCCATGTGCGAGCAAAAACAAATTACCGGAACGCTTTTCCCAACATTCGGCGGTATTGTTGCGTATAAGTACCCGTATTCGTCCAAATGAGCATCTGCGATGCCAATGGATTGAAGCTCTGTTACTAATAGCCTGCCCAAATCTTTTTGTTTTGCGGTTGAAGGTATGGTTTCAGAGGCCGGATCAGATTGTGTATCGATAGTTACATATTTCAAAAATCTGTCGGCAACGGTAAAATTAAACGGTGATTTAACATTCATAACAGAGATTTATAACGATTATTTTTCTATTTTTGAAACAGACCCAAAATTGTAAATATTGATTAACATTTAGCGTTGAAAAAGTATTATTTATTTATTGTTGCACTGCTTGCAGCACTTTCCGTAAAAGCACAGAGTGGCTATAACTATTATGAATGGGGTTGGGGTGCAGACGCAAGTTACGAACGCGGGTATACCAACATCACCAAACAATACAGTCACGTAGGCGCAAATCTCAACTATATTTATAACTACAATCCTTATTTGCCTATAGAAGCCGAATTGCAGGTTGGACAGCTATCCGGCGGAGGGCTTACTCAAAAGCTGGATCCATTTGGCCGTCAGTACAGCAATAATTATTATGCTCTTATTGTTCATGCCGATGTGCAGCTGGGTGCAGGGATTGACTACGAAGGCAGCTGGATTTTAAATGCTATAAAAAACTTTTATGCCGGTACCGGATTTGGTATTGTAATTAACAATAACAAGGTGCAGCGTACCAATGTTATTGCCGCTAACGGGCCGTTGACTTATGTTTTTCCGGGCAAAAACAATAGTATTAGCCCAACCATACCGCTAAGGTTTGGCTATGAGTTTAAAATATTTGACGATTACAATCAACCCAGCTTTGCCATTGATTTGGGCTATGTACATAGTTTTGTTTATGGCGAAGGTTTGGATGGATACAATGACCCTTCATCTAAATTCAAAAACGATTCATCAGACCAGTACAGACAGATAACCATTGGTTTTAAATATTATTTCGGTAATACTGTTTCTTATAATAAGATAATCAGAACTTTCAATTAATAAATTGAATATTGAAGAACTGCGCGATTACTGCCTGCTAAAACCAGGTGTTACCGAAGGTTTACCATTTGGCGAGGATACCCTTGTGTTTAAAGTAGGCGAAAAAATATTTTTGCTTTCCAGCATTAGTCAGGGCAACCGGTTTAATGTAAAGTGCGATCCGGAACTGGCCATTGAGCTGCGCGAAAAATATACCGAAGTAATACCCGGCTACCACATGAATAAAAAGCTGTGGAACACCGTTTACATGGATGGCGTGTTAACCATCAAGCAGCTGCATGATATGATTGATCACTCCTACGATCTGATTTTCAAAAGCCTCCCTAAAAAATTACAGGAACAAATTACAACAGGTAATTTTTAATCTCCTTTGTTATTACACTTCCATATTTATATTTGCCAAAAGCTTTTTAATGAAGAAGATTTTATTTGCAGCCATCATCAGCATTACTTTTTTGCATGCTAAGGCACAGCTTACCCCGTTTGAACTAAGTAAAGACAAAAATTATACAGCTACCTATAATGAGGTAATTACCTATTATGAGGAGCTGGCGCGGCATTACCCGCAAATGAAGCTGCTGAACTACGGCACAACCGATGTGGGCAAACCACTTACACTGGTCGTTTTATCGCGCGATAAGGTTTTTGATCCATCACTCATCAAAAAACAAAACAAAAGGGTATTGTTGATCAACAACGGTATTCACCCTGGCGAGCCCGAAGGCATTGATGCCAGCATGATGCTCACCCGCGATTTGCTGAAGAAAAACGCGCTGCCTAAAAATGTAGTACTTTGCTTTATAGCTGTTTATAATATCGACGGCTGCTTAAACCGCGGCGTTAGCCGCATTAACCAAAACGGCCCAAGGGCATACGGCTTTAGGGGGAATTATCGGAATCTTGATCTTAACCGCGATTTTATTAAGGCCGACAGCAAAAACGCACTTGCTTTTGAGCGGATATTAAACACCTGGAATCCTGAAGTGTTTTTAGATAATCATACCAGCGATGGTGCCGACTATCAATACGTAATGACGCTGATAGAAACCCAAAAGGACAAGCAAAACCCTATACTGGCCAACTATACTTCCAAAATACTATCGCCATACATGTATGCCCACATGAAAAAAAGCGGTTATGAAATGACCCCTTATGTGGAGAGCGAAGAAACAAGCCCTGACTCGGGTATTGTAAGCTTTTTAGAAACACCGCGCTTTGCAACTGGCTATACGTCACAGCATAACATTATCAGCTATATTACCGAAACACACATGTTAAAGCCTTTTGACAAGCGGGTGTATGCTACTTATGATTTTATGCAGGGCCTGATTGATATTAATGAGCGCGATGCCGTTTTAATAGGTGAGCTTAAGCATAAGGCTGATGAACAAGTTGAAAAACAAACCACCTTTGCGCTTAACTGGGATGTTGATAAGGGCCATGTAGACACCCTTACCTTTAAAGGCTACACCGCGGGCCATAAAACAAGCGAAGTAAGCGGATTGCCACGTTTATATTACGACAGGGATAAGCCGTACACCAAAACCATAAAGTATTACGATAACTATAAAGCTACCGAAACAGTTGAAAAGCCATTGGCTTACATTATACCGCAGGCATGGGGCAAAGTAATAGAACTTTTTAAGCTGAACAATGTAAAAATGCACAGGTTGGAGCACGATACTACGCTTGATTTGCAGATGTATTACATCGGCGATTACAAAACATCGCCCAGACCATACGAAGGACATTACCTGCATAGTGATGTTAAACTGAACCCGGTTAATACCAAAGTGAAATTTTACGCAGGCGATTATGTGGTTTACACCAACCAATCCCTTAATCGCTATATTGTTGAAACACTGGAGCCGCAAGGGGTTGATTCCTTTTTTGCCTGGAACTTTTTCGACTCCGTTTTAGGCGAGAAAGAATACTTTTCTGACTATGTGTTTGAGGATGTGGCAGCCCAATTGCTAAAAGACAATCCCGACCTGAGAAAGAAACTGGATAAGGAAAAATCAGACAACCCTAAACTGGCCAATAGCGCATCGGCGCAGCTGAACTTTGTATACCGCAACTCGCCCTATTTTGAAAAAACTTACCTGCGCTACCCTGTAGGCAGGCTTCTTACTGATATTAAACTCGATTTGAAATGATGGAATACCTGATGGTGGCGCCGGTGGCGTCATTCATATTTGCAATAACGATAATTACCTCAATAATGGCATTTTCAAATGATAATTTGTATGCCAATATGATTTTGCACCCTTACAGCGTATCGCGCAGGCACCGCATTTACACGTTGATTACCAGCGGGCTGATCCATAATGATTGGATGCACCTGTTTTTCAACATGTTTTCCTATACCTTTTTCGCTTTTAATTTGGAAAGAGAACTTGGACACTGGCAATTTGGCTTACTATACTTTGTGAGCTTAATATTAAGCGACCTGCCAACTGTTTATAAACATCGCAACGATGATTGGTACCATAGCCTGGGTGCGTCAGGGGCGGTTAGTGCCGTAGTATTCAGTGCTATTTTATTTCATCCTATAGATAAAATGTACATGATGTTTATACCAATTGGTATACCAGCAGTGATTTTTGGAGCGCTGTACCTTGTTTATTGTAGTTACGCTTCCAAACACTCACGTGATAATATTAACCATGACGCACACCTATTTGGTGCGTTAAGCGGCTTGTTGATCACCATTGTGCTGATGCCTCATATTGTGCATGGCTTTATTGAACAAATTACCGAGGGAGTTCAATCTCTGCTGCATTAATCAGGCTGCCATTGGGTTTAAATAAAAAGCTCATCGGTTTTTCGGGGTTTTTGATGATTTCCAGCAGCAAAAATCCCCAGTTTTTCCAGAAGCTTTCCAGCACCTGGCCGTAAATTTTATTTACCCAGTGGTCAAATAAAGGCTTGCTGCTCATGCCGCGCAGTGGCATAGCCTCTATGTAAACATCATCGCCCACGGGCAAAATATGATACTCGGGCAGGCGGTTAAACAGGTAGGCTGAATAAAACACCCTGCCACAAAATTCTTCAAACTGTATAGGGTGCAGTGTTTGTTGCTCAATTTTTTGCTGTATCTCCTGGTGATAATGCTTATTGGCGCCGTTGTCCTGCAGGCACATAATCAAACCAAAATCTTTTATCCGTAGCGAGAAGGTAAGCGTGTTAATCTCATCGCGATAGCCAAACTCTTCGGGATTGTTATCAACCTTAAACAAAAATATACTGTAGGGCTTAAAATCTTCCAGTATGATGGGCAAATTAAGGCCCTGCAACATTAAATGCAGGTTGGTGAACTTATGGATAATTGATTGCGAAATATTAAATTCTTCACCCTGCGAATGCTGTAGTTTAATGCCGCTTTGTATCTCGTTAAATATAATTCCATAAAGCAGTTTACCCGCCCATTGAAACAGCCTTAGTTCATCCAGCTCTTTTATGGCATCGTAGCCAATTTCAAAAGCCGCTGCAATTTCCGCCTCCAAAGGCTCCAGGTAAGCTTCGTTAATATGTGCCGAACAGGGTATCTTAATATCTTTATAGGTAGCCATGCTTTCGTCGAGCATTTTAAAGGGCTTATCTTCCAGCCCGTAAAGGCTCATTAACCATTGCGGAAAAACCTGTATCTTTTCTTCTTCGGTAGTTAGGGTTTGTCCGGTTAAAAAGCAGTTACGGTTGCTAAAGTTAAAAGCGGTAAACGGGTTATAAATTTGTTCGGGCATGGGCGCAAAGATAAGCATCAAATCCGGCAAGAAAATTTTAGCTTTGAATTTAACATGATACTGACTTTCCAACCTTTCGAACTGCTGCTGCGGCACACCTTTACCATCGCGAAGTTTTCGCGCACCTCAACACCTGTAATGCTGATACAGATTGAGCATGAGGGCCATACCGGCTATGGCGAAGCCTCAATGGTGCCCTACATGGGCGAGAGCTATGAAAGTGCCACGGCGTTTTTGAAGAAGGTTGATGCCCGGCAGTTTAAATACCCTTTTAATTTTGAGGAGATTATGGCTTACCTGGATAGCATTGCGCCCGGTAACCCGGCCATTAAAGCCGGTGTTGACATTGCCCTGCACGATTTGGAAGGCAAGCTGCAAGAACAAGCCTGCTGGCAAATATTGGGCAGCAGCCCCGCTAAAATGCCTTTAACCAGTTTTACCATTGGTATTGACACGCCCGAAGTAATTATCCAAAAAGTTAAGGAAAATCCGGATTGTAAAATTATAAAAGTAAAATTGGGCAGGGATAGCGATCAGGATTTGATCAAAACCATCCGCTCGGTAACTGATTTGCCGCTATTTGTTGATGCCAACCAGGGCTGGACAGATTTGCAGCAAAGCCTGGATATGACTCACTGGCTGCACGAGCAAGGCGTTTTACTGATTGAGCAACCCATGTTAAAAACCGACCCCGATAGTAACGCCTGGCTTACCGAACGCAGCCCGATACCTATTATTGGCGATGAATCGGTACAGCGATTGCCCGATGTGGCAAAAGCCGAGGGCGTTTATCATGGTATTAATATCAAACTGATGAAATCGGCAGGGATGTATGAGGCACACCAGATGATGCTGAAGGCAAGAGAACTTGATTTAAAGGTAATGATAGGCTGCATGAGCGAAACCAGCTGCGCCACCCTTGCCGCCGCCGCCCTTGCCCCCCAATGCAACTGGGCCGATCTGGATGGCCCGTTTTTAACCAGCAATAACCCATACCTGCTGCCCGAATTTGTTAATGGCAAGTGGGTGCTGAATAATGAGGCTGGCTTAGGGCTT
>JABDEQ010000094.1:0-6439 GCA_013286985.1 Bacteroidota bacterium
AACGATGGAATTATTACAAAAAGTAAAACCACAACAGGTATTTGCCGCAGGTGACTTTGCCGACCCGAATGGCACCCACCTGGTATGTTTCAATATCATTATAGCTGCCCTGAAACGACTGAAAGAAACGGAAGACTGGGTAAAAGATTGCTGGGTATGGATGTACCGTGGGGCATGGCAGGAGTTTAATATTTACGAAATAGAAATGGCTGTACCGCTGTCACCACAGGAAGTGATCCGTAAACGTAACGCCATCTTCAAGCACCAGAGCCAAAAAGACAGGCCGGTATTCCCGGGGGATGATGCCAGGGAGTTTTGGGTGAGAGCTGAGGACCGCACAAGAGAAACTGCAAAAAGCTACGACAAACTCGGCATGGCCGAATATGAGGCTATGGAGGCATTTGTAAGGTACCACTACTAAGCCAGCGTAATGTCGTCTCTCCCGCGCGTCATTGCGATGAGGAACGAAGAAGCAATCTCTGAGCGCTACAGGGCGAAAAGAAAGGTATTGAACTTTCATGATTTCTCTGTACAGTGTAGAGATTGCTTTCCCGAAACAAGTTCGGGACAGGCAGTACCTCCCAATGACGATTTTGTTTACGTAACTGTATATAAACCTCATCGCAATGACGCTCTTGTTTTATGCTGCTGTATATAAACTTCCTAATAATATAATTTGTAACTCAGATATCCGTTTTGCATCTTAGCAAAGAGATATTCCCTAAAAGAAAAATGAAATTAAACTACAAAGTTTGCGTAGCGGCTTTGGCCCTTGTTGCCGTAACAGACGGCGCATTTGCCCAGGTTAAAAAGAAACCAGCAGCAGCAGCAACAACACCTAAACCAGCAGCAACAGAGTCAAAAGCCGATAAATTGCCGGTTGATCCGGATGTAATTACCGGAACACTTCCCAACGGCCTAACGGTTTATATCCGCAGAAATACCGAACCTAAAAACAGGGCCGAATTATACCTGGTATGTAAAGCCGGTTCAGTGCTGGAGAATGACGACCAACAGGGACTTGCTCACTTTACCGAGCACATGGCCTTTAACGGCACACGCGATTTCCCTAAAAATCAACTGGTAGATTATCTGCAAAAATCGGGCGTAAAATTTGGTGCAGATTTAAATGCTTATACATCATTCGACGAAACAGTATATCAATTACCATTGCCTACCGATAGCGCGGCGGTATTTGAAAAAGGGTTTAGCATACTGGCCAATTGGGCCGGTTACCAATTATTTGACCCAAAAGAAATTGACGATGAACGTGGCGTAGTTTTAGAGGAAGCACGTCTTCGCGGTAAAAACGCGCAGGAAAGGCTGAGCCTGCAAACACTGCCTGTATTATTAAACAACTCGAGGTATGCACTGCGTTTGCCAATTGGTAAAGAGGATATTATAAAAACCTTTAAACCCGAAACTATTAAAAGCTTTTACCACGATTGGTACCGACCAGACTTGGAGGCTGTAATTGTAGTGGGTGATTTTGATCCGAAGTATGTTGCCAAACTTATAAGGGAATATTTCTCATTGTTAGGCAATCCAACACCTGAAAAACCAAGGACAACCTACACCGTACCACCAACGCCCGGCACTGCCGTTAAAATTGCAACCGACAAAGAGTTTCCATACACAGTAGCCGAAATTGTGGTAAAGCATCCCGGTACGGTAATAAAAACCACGACTGATTTTATGCAGAGCATGCGTGTTGAATTGTTTAACCAAATGCTCAATGCCCGTTTGGGCGAATTGGTTCAAAAACCAAACCCGCCGTTCTTATATGGTCAATCGAGCTACGGAAGCTTTATCGGAAGGCAAAATGCATTTACCACAGTTGCTGTGGCAAAATCACCGGGCGAATTGCAAATTGCCATAAAAGCGGCTGTTGCCGAAACTGAACGAGCCCGCCTGTTTGGCTTTACCCTTACCGAGCTGGAAAGAGCCAAACAAAATGCATTATTAGCAATCGACAATGCCTACAAAGAGCGCGATAAAACAAAATCAGCAGTTTTTGTAAATGAATACCAACAAAACTTCCTATCCGGCGAAGCAATTCCGGGTTTGGAATATGAATACAATTTTTATGTGAATAACATTGGTAAAATTACGCTTGCCGAAATGAATGCCATGGCGGGTAAATTTATCAGCGATCAAAACAGGGTTGTGCTGGTAGAAGCTCCCGATAAGGAAAAAGACAAGCTGCCAAATGAAAAAACCATATTAGACTGGATTGCTGAAGCGGGCAAAAATTTAACGCCTTATGTTGATAACAGAAGCGATAAGCCTTTAATGGATAAATTGCCTGCTCCGGGTAAAGTTACCAGTACCCAAACGGACAGCTTAATTTTAACAACTACCATTACCTTATCAAACGGGATAAAAGTAATATTAAAGCCAACTGAATTCAAAAACGATCAGATCCTTATAAACGGATACAGCTTTGGCGGTACTTCATTAGCCAGCGATCAGGATTTCACTTCGGCTGATATGGCCGGAAACGTGATTCCAAGCAGCGGCATAGCTGATTTTACCCAAATACAATTGGACAAAATGCTGGCGGGAAAAAATGTAAGCATCACTCCTTATATAAGCGATGTTGCACAGGGTATATCAGGCAATTGCGCGCCTAAAGATTTCGAGGCTGCTCTTCAGCTTATTTATTTATACTTCACGCAGCCCCGCAAGGATGCTGATATCTGGCAATCAAATATCACGCAAACCAAATCAGTACTGGCTAACCGCAGCCTTGACCCCGGAAGTGTTTTCCAGGATACCGTTTCGGCTACTTTGAGTAACCATAATTTCCGCGAAATGGTCGTTACTGCCCCACAATTGGATGCCGCAAGTTTGGACAAATCTTACTCCTTCTTTAAAGATCGCTTTGCCGATGCAAGCGGCTTTACCTTTGTAATAGTAGGTAATTTTACTGTGGACAGAATAAAGCCATATCTGGAAGCCTATTTAGGCAGCCTGCCAACAACCAATAGCAAAGAAACGTACAAAAACTTAGGTATCCATCCGCCGGCAGGCCAAATTACCAAAACGGTTTATAAGGGTATTGGCGATAAAAGTACTGTTGATTTAGTGTTTGATGGCAGTTATGAATATAACGAGACCAACAATATACAAATGGATGCTTTGGAATCTATCCTGCAAATAAAATTAGATGAAAGGCTGCGCGAAAAAGAGGGCGAAGTTTATGCACCGGGTGTAAGAGCCAGCTATAAAAAAATACCCGAGGGCCGGTATACTTTCACCATTTCGTTCCAATGCGCTCCGGCCAATGTTGATAAACTGGTTAATGCCACAATGGAAGAAATTAATAACATTAAGCAAAACGGCGCACTGGCAGTTGATATCCAAAAATTTGCTGCCCAGGAAGCACGTTCAACCCAGGTACAGCTTAAAGAAAACATTTTCTGGGCCGGCTATTTAGGGGCTGCATCGCAAAACCAGGAAAACCCGGATGCTATTTTGTACCACGTAAGCAATTTGGGCAATGTGACTGCACAAAGCACAAAAGATGCCGCCAATAAATATTTAAGCGGTGCTAACCTTATTAAATTGATTTTACTTCCTGAAAAGAAATAAACACTAAAAAATTAACATCATAAAAAGGTTCTGTCGCTCATCCGGCAGAGCCTTTTTTATTGCTTTATAAATTCAACGTCTCCCATCACGGAAACAAACGACCTGATTTTCATCTTTAAAGTTTCAAAACCTGTATAACATATTGTAATTTACATTGTATATTATTGGCATGGTTACACAAGGGCAGCAGGTTATAAAACAGTGGTATAAGCAAAAAAACTGGCAACAGTTTCCTTTTCAGCAGGAGATGGAAGACGCCTATTTGGGTGGCTATTCCGGCTTGCTGAATGCGCCAACCGGCAGCGGTAAAACATTTGCTTTATTTCTTCCCTTTTTGGCTGATTTCATTAATAAGCACCCTGAAAACTATCTCCATAAAACCAACAACGGCTTGCTGATGCTTTGGATAACGCCTTTACGTGCATTAACCAATGATATCAAAAAGGCGATGCAGGAAGTTTGTGATGAAATAGGCCTGCCATGGAAAATTGCCACCCGCACAGGCGATACCCCTGCCGCCGAAAAACAGGCCCTCAAAAAAAAACTGCCCGAAGTACTATTAACCACCCCCGAAAGCCTGCATCTAATGCTGGCCCAAAAGGAATACTATAAACTGTTCCAAAACCTGGAGGTAGTAGTAATTGACGAATGGCACGAACTATTGGGCACCAAACGCGGCGTGCAGGTGGAGTTGGGATTATCTAGGTTGAAAGTCCTTAGTCGGAAGTCTGAAGTCTTGAGTGAAGGTAGTCCCCACTCAAGACTTCATACTCTGGACTCCAGACTAAAAATTTGGGGTATCAGCGCAACCATCGGCAACCTGGAGCAGGCTGCTGAAGTATTGCTGGGTAACAATTTCCCTCCGGAAAAGGTAAAAATGATCAGGGCCAATCTGGAAAAGAAACTACTCATCAAATCTATCATTCCTGACAATATTGAGAATTATTCATGGGCGGGTCACATCGGCCTGAAACTTTTGCCCCAGGTAATGGAAATTGTAGCCAAAAGTGTAACCACATTGATATTCACCAATACCCGTTCGCAATCAGAAATATGGTACCATGCCATATTAAATAACTACCCGGAGTATGCGGGCATTATGGCCATGCACCATGGCTCGCTGGATAACGAGCTGCGCAACTGGGTAGAACAGGCGCTCCATGCCGAAGCATTGAAAGTGGTAGTATGCACGTCGAGTTTAGATTTAGGGGTGGATTTCAGGCCGGTTGATAGTGTGGTGCAGGTGGGCAGCCCGAAGGGTGTTGCCCGGTTTATGCAGCGAGCCGGGCGTAGCGGACATCATCCGGGCGCTGTTTCAAGGGCGTATTTTGTTCCCACCCACTCGCTGGAGCTATTGGAAGGAGCTGCGCTAAAACAAGCTATTAAAGATGGCATTTTTGAAAGCCGCGATCCATTATTGTTAACCATGGATGTATTAATTCAGTACATGGTAACGCTGGCCGTTTCCGATGGATTTACCGCCAATGAATTGTTTGAAGAGGTTAAAACAACATTTGCCTTTGCCGATTTAAAACGAAGCGAGTTTAACCAATTGCTTGATTTTATTACCACCGGCGGTAAAACCCTGGCCCAGTATGACGAATTTTTAAAGGTTGAAGTAGAGAATGGCATATTTAAGGTAAACAACCGCCGCGTGGCTATGCGGCACCGGCTCAGTATCGGCACTATTACCAGCGAACTAAGCATCAAGGTTAGTTGGTTAAGCGGAGGGAGTTTAGGTACTATAGAAGAATCTTTTATATCGCGGTTAAAACCGGGAAATACCTTTTGGTTTGCCGGGCGGAGCCTTGAATTTGTGCGGATAAAAGAAATGACCGCATATGTAAGAAAATCAAATGCAAAAAAAGGGATGATCCCCAGCTGGGCGGGCGGGCGGATGCCGTTATCCTCGCAGCTGTCGGCCATGTTTAGGGTTAAACTGGATGAGGTAGCTCACGGCACCGCCAATGATGATGAAGTTGTTGCCCTAAAACCGTTGTTTGATTTGCAAAGTAATCTTTCCCACCTACCGCAAAGCCATGAGTTTTTAATCGAATCGTTTAAATCACAACAGGGGCATCACTTGCTGTTTTATCCTTTTGAAGGGCGATTAGTTCATGAAGGTATGGCTTCCCTGCTGGCTTATCGCATCAGCAAAATAAAACCCGCCAGTTTTTCTATCGCCATGAATGATTATGGTTTTGAACTACTTGCCGATGAAGATATCCCTATTGAAGAAGCGTTGGAAGATGCCGGCTTTTTTTCTATCGATAACCTGCTCGAAGACATACAACATAGTTTAAATGCCAATGAAATGGCCCGTCGCCGTTTTAGGGATATAGCACACATAGGCGGCCTGGTTTTTACGGGCTATCCCGGCCAGCCGGTAAAAAACAAACATTTGCAGGCATCTACCTCCTTACTTTTCGAGGTGTTCAGCGAGTATGAGCCAGATAATTTATTGGTAAGGCAGGCTTATAATGAGGCATTGGCTTTCCAACTGGAAGAGTTTAGGTTGAGGATGGCCCTGCAGCGCATCGTCAAACAAAATATCATTTTAAAAACTATTGAGCGGCCAACGCCATTCGCGTTCCCGATAATGGTTGACAGCCTGGGCCGTGAACGGTTAACCACCGAAACGCTGGAAGAACGCATAGCTAAAATGGCCCGCCAATATGATGTTGATGAAGTGCTGCCCTCAGAGAACGCTAAAGCAGCGAAAACCCGAAAGCCCGGAATAAGAAGAGAAAGAAGGTTTTAAGCCTTTGCTGCTTTATTTTGATATGAAACTAAAAATTACGTTTGAATTTGTCCCCTTTGATTATTTTGTTATATTTGGAATAAC
>JABDEQ010000094.1:6449-8112 GCA_013286985.1 Bacteroidota bacterium
TATTGCAACCTATTCCCTTAATCTGTCGTCTCTAAAAAAATCAACTTCATGAAAAAAATATTATTAATCTGCTTTATTTCTCTATCGGCCCTGATAGCCAATGCACAGCCAAACCAGGACGCAGCAAGTTTTAATAGTTATGTAACAACCGCCGACAAAAATATTGAAGATGCCTATCAGGCTAAAAATTATACTAAAGCAATTGACCTGTCGAATGATTGGTTAAATACCTATCACAAACAATCAGCTGCTATACAGAAAAACTATCAGGGCAATACTATAAATATTTATTATAACCTTGGGTGCTATACTTCACTCAACGGGCAAAAAGCGGAGGCGCTAAACTGGCTAAAAAAAGCATTTGCAGCCGGGTTTATTGATTACAGCAGCATCATTGCCGACAATGACCTGGTCAGTTTGCATAATGAACCGGAGTTTAAAACAATTGTGCAGCAAATAAGAGAAAAGGGCGATTACCTTTATGTTTTGAAAAATTCCGGCCCATATCATTTCGAACAAAATACAGCCCTGCCGCTATTTAGTTATCAATCCGCTTCAGCACCGGAGTTAGTTAATTTCAAACAAAAGTTTAATCTTGATTCTGTTGCCGGCAGCGGCGATGAGATCAGTAAAATTAAAAATCTGCTTTTCTGGGCGCATAACATTGTGCGGCATGACGGTAATTCAAATAACCCGCCAAATAAAAATGCGATTGACCTGATTGCAGTTTGCAAAAAGGATGACCGTGGAGTTAACTGCCGGATGATGGCAACTATATTAAAAGATGCTTATCAGGCCGAAGGATTTAAGGCCCGGCTGGTAACCTGCATGCCAAAAGACACTGCCGATTTTGATTGCCATGTAATTACAGTAGTGTGGTCAAAAACATTAAATAAATGGATTTGGATGGATCCTACTTTTAACGCTTATGTTAGCGACGATAAGGGCAATCTGCTAAATATTGAAGAAGTTAGGGCACGAATGATTAATGATCAGCCATGGATTTTAAACGAAGATGCCAACTGGAACAATAAATCAAAAGAAACTAAACAAGCATACTTTCGCTATATGTCAAAAAACCTTTATTGGCTAAAATGCGCGGTTAAAAGCGACTGGGATCTGGAAACAAAGAATGACAATAAACCACCTGTTGAGTACATCGATTTATATCCGGGAAGCTTTACCACTATTTATCAGTCCAAAAAAACAGACAAAGGGGCAATCGAATATGCAAGCAATAACCCTGATTATTTTTGGCAGAAGCCTACGGCAGAGTAAATGATTCTTTAAAAAAGGAGGTTTATTTTCAAACCGAAGGTAAACCTCTTACTCTTCGTCTTTCCCGCCGCTTTTTGCGATGATTACAATAAGCCAGATAATTGAAAATGCCTGTACCATTATCATACTGCCTATTACCAATTGACCGCCGGGCCAGTGCATTATTTTTAACACCATGCCAAGCATCATTCCTAAAAAACTAAGCAGAAACAGCGTTATAGGGAAACGGAAATTATAAAACATGTGGCGGCTTATTTAGCGTTTTTTTGTTTTCTGCTTTTTAAATAAGCTACAATAGAAGGCAACTTTACAATTAATAAACCGATAGCAGCACCGGCAAAAATACTACTCCACGTATCCACCTTTGAATTAAAATTCATTAAGC
>JABDEQ010000095.1:0-6721 GCA_013286985.1 Bacteroidota bacterium
TTGAAAATGGACAGCCATCCAATTATTTATTTTAGGTAGATGTTTGTTTAGTAACTGCGGATATCAACCCCTGCAAAGATGGAAACACCTTTTAACACCAGTATTTTTTCGCTGCCGGGGGCTGCAGTTGTTTTCATCCGTTTATCGTCAATGCTGCCAAAAACGGCTGCAATGTCTGATACTACCTGCCAGTGCGATGGTATAATGATTTTGGTGCCGCCAAATATCTGGGTAATGTCCAGTATAACACGACCGTTAATATCGGCCTGGGTAAAGTCGAGCTGTGCGCCGCCAAATATGTTAACCACTTCGCCTCCCTTAAAATCTTTTGAAAGGATAGTTTTCTTTACACCGCCAAAAACCGATACGGTATCAAGGTAGTCATCGCCCGTAGGGCCGTAAGAATAGGCAGGCCGGGGTTGTACGGGTGGCGGCGGGATGTTTACATAAGTATCATCGGCAACCGGCGGTTGGTTAGGGGTTTGTCCCACGTTCATGCGCCAATCCCATTTATGACCGAAACGTTTTTCCCAGTTATTATTATCGTATTTATAATTCTTTCTTAATATCATCCATAAACCAAAAGCTATAATAGCCAGCGGCCAAATTACCTGGCTTGAGCCCGAAATGTTATCGTTAATTAAAAATACTACACCAAGCAGTATCAATATAAATGACGATGGTTTATGAAAATTACTCTTGGCACCTACAAAAAGCCCCCAGAAAATTAACCACATTGGCCAGGTGAACAACCAGTGAGGGATGAAAAAGAAATCAAACTGCCGTACCAGCAGGATGACGCCCACGGCCAGTAAAAGTACCCCCGCCAGGGCTTTGCCATTGCGGGGATTGTTTGGGTATTCTATATCGTTGCTCATTATTATTCTAATTTTAATCTATTCCAAAACTAAGGTAACATAATATGTATGGCAAACAAAAACTGGTAGTTTATTTAAAGAAATCGGTAAGAGGCAATAATATGTCGGTGAAAATGTTTAAACATGGATTTGTGTTTGTTTGCATCGGCGTGTAGACTCACCCTGTCGTCGCCAATGCATTAGCCTCACCCATTACCCCACCGTTTTATACTTCGCTCTCGATGCCAAAATTGCGGGCATATTTACCTTTGCCCATTGGGTAAGGCTGTCAATTGCTGGCAGCAAACTTTCGCCCAGCGGGGTAAGGTTGTACTCTACCTTTGGCGGGATTTGAGGATACATCCTGCGGGCAACCAGTCCATCAGCTTCCAGTGTTTTCAGGGTAACGGTGAGCATCTTTTGCGATATATTGCCAATAAGATGATTCAACTCGTTAAACCGCAGTGTTCCGCATTCGCCCAAAATAGAGATAATGAGGATCGACCACTTGTCGCCCACCCTGTCCAGCACGTTTCTAACGGGGCAGTCGTCAACCAGTGCATAATTTTTATAATTTTCTGTAATCATAATTATCTGTTTATCAGCATTAGTTACTCCACGGTAAGCGACTGATTTACAAGTGCCTTCTTGTTTGCTATCCAGTTACTATTTACCTTTAACTCTCCAAAAGTAAGTAAAAACTGGAGTTAATAAAAATCAAAAAAATGAGTAATATCTTAGTAACAGGAGCCACCGGCCAATTGGGCGGGGCAGTAACCGAAAGTCTGCTTAAAAAAACCGCAGCAAGCAATATCCACGTATTGGTACGCGATGCCGATAAAGCAGCGGCCTTTAAAGCACAGGGTGTAACCGTACATGTTGGTGATTATGGCAACTATGCCTCGCTTTTAAGCGCGTTTAAAGGGATCGATAAGGTGTACATGGTATCGGGTAATGATTTGCCCAACCGTATTGAGCAGCAGGACAATGTGGTAAATGCCGCTAAAGAAGCCGGTGTAAAGCATGTAGTGTATACCAGCTATCAGCGTAAAAACGAAACCGATTCATCACCTATTGCATTTGTGGCGGCTGGCCATTTAAATACTGAGGCAAAGCTAAAGGCATCCGGGTTAACGTATACCATACTGCAGCACGGTATTTATGCTGATATGATTCCCATTTTTGCAGGCGAACAGCTGCTTAGTACCAAAACTATTTATTTGCCTGCGGGCGATGGCAAAACAGCCTATGCCGTGCGCACCGACCAGGCAGAAGCCGGGGCAAACGTTTTGCTGGATGAAACCGGAAAATACAACAACAAAAGCATTGAACTTGGCGGTCAGGAAGCTTTATCGTGGCAGCAAGTCGTCGGCATCATCAGTAATATTGTTGGCGAAAAGATTAGTTACGTGTCACCAACAGTGGCTGAATTTGAGGCTGCCCTTACCAAAGCAGGCGTACCGGCAGAATATATTGGCCTTTTTGCCAGCTTTTCGCAAGCCAACAGCCAGGGTGAGTTCGAAAATGTTACCACTAACCTCGAAACTATCTTGGGCCGTAAGCCGGTAAGTGTCGCTGCTTATTTAAACTCGGTTTATAAAAAATAAAGAGGAATTATAAATATTTTATGATTTGTCCAGTTTCTGAAAGTTGGGTCGTTATTGCGGCATAATTCAAATATTTAAACATCAGAAAAATGGAACAACGAATCAATCCGTACGAAAAAGGTTATAACAGTATACAGCCTTTATTCAGTTTATCAACAGTGCTGGCAAAGTCAACCATCGAGCAATCGCTGCAGGAGTTAATATCATTCAGGATATCGCAAATTAATGGTTGCGCCTATTGCCTGGATATGCACTCAAAAGATTTACGGGCCGGTGGTGAAACCGAACAACGCCTGCATATGCTGGATGCCTGGCGCGAAACAAATGTTTATACCAAGCGTGAGCGTGTCGCCTTTGCCTGGGCCGAAGCGGTTACCAAATTAACCGACAACAATGTGCCCGACAAAGTTTATGAGCAAGCCCTTGAGCAGTTTTCGGAAGTGGAACTGGTTGATTTAACCCTGGTGGTTATCGGTATTAATAATTTCAACCGTCTCAATATTGCTTTCAGGGTACAGGGTGGCAATTATAAACCGGGGATGCATAAGGTTTAGCAAACGGAGATGTTATTTCGGGCCGCACCTTGTTATTTCGGCAAGGTGCGGGACTGAAATTTTCTTTTGTGTGCGGAGGTTTAGCCCCTCCTCGCCCATTCAAGCGTCCACGCTTGAATTTCTACACCCGCCCGTTCAAGCGTCCACGCTTGAATGCCAGCAGTTGTAAGCGTCCACGCTTACAATTACCAAAAGCTTTGTCAATAAATAATATTTCATCATATTTATGGTATGTCACGTACCGCCTCAACCGACGATCTTTACTTTGTCACCTTAACTATAACCGATTGGATTGATGTTTTTACCAGGAGAATATACAGCGATTATATTATCGATAACCTTACCTTTTGCCAGCAACAAAAAAACCTAAACATTTACGCTTATGTTATCATGACTAATCATTTGCACATGGTTACCAATGTAACAGATGGCTCACTCAGCGATGTATTGAGAGATTTTAAAACGTATACATCCAAAAATTTGGTGAAAATAATAGCCGAAAATATTCAGGAGAGCCGAAAGGAATGGATGCTCAAGGCTTTTGAAAAGGCTGGTAAATATAATCCGTTAAACATTCATCACCAGTTTTGGCTAAACGGGAATTACCCGGTGTTGCTTTATTCGCCTGCCGTTACCGATCAAAAGATAGATTATATACATGAAAATCCGGTAAAAGCTAGTTTCGTAGGTTCGGCACACGAATATTGGTATAGCAGCGCTAATCCGGAAAGTCCTTTAAAGATTAGTTTTTAATGTAAGCGTGGACGCTTACAACTCTTTGCATTCAAGCGTGGACGCTTGAACGGGCGGGGCTATTAACAAAGAACAGGAATCGCTTGCGCGATTCCTGTTCTTTGTTTGTTCTTTTACCTTTCTTCATGTTCCGCCTATTTAAGCGTCCGTGCTTGAATCTCTACATCCCGTCAATCGCCATGCAAATCGAAACGGTACTACTGCAATTTCTCCAGCTCACTTTTCACAAAACCGGCCAGTTCTTTAACGTAAGCGGCGCTGAAATCAAACTTAATGCCTGCCGTTTCATAAATTTCTTTAATAGTTTTGGTGTAGCCCAGCTTTAAGGCATCCAGGTATTGCTGTAAACCTTTTTCGGGATTTTCTTTATAGTTTTTCCATACGGCAATGGCGCCTAACTGAGCCATGCCATATTCTATGTAGTAAAACGGCACTTCAAAAATGTGCAGTTGCTTTTGCCACAGGTTGGCTTCGGCTTCAGGATGTTCGCTCCAATCGGCAAAACCGGCGCCAAATGGTTCATAAATCTGTATCCATGCGGCGGTGCGCTCGGCATCGGTATGGCCAGGGTTGGTATAAATCCAATGCTGAAACTGATCAACAACGGCTACCCAGGGCAGGGTTTTTAAAACATCAACCAACTGATCGCGTTTAGCACGTTTCAAATCCTCCTCATTATCAAAATAAACATCCCAGTTATCCATGGAAATTAACTCCATGCTCATAGAGGCCAGTTCGGCTACTTCACTCGGACAATGTTTAAAATCATTAAGTTCCAGGTCGGCCGTTAAAAAGGTATGCACAGCGTGACCGCCCTCATGCACCATAGTAGTTAAATCGCGAAAGGTATTGGCCGAGTTCATGAAGATGAACGGCGCACCGGTTTCTGACAGCGGATAATTATAACCACCCGGCGCTTTGCCTTTACGACTCTCCACATCAAAAAGGTTATTCTCTTTCATGATCTCCAGCCGCTCACCCAAATAGGTGCTGATATTGGCGAAACACCTGATGGACTTATCAATCAGCTCGGCGCCACTATTAAATGGTTTCAATGCCGGTTTGCCCGATATATCCACATCCATATCCCATGGTTTTAAAGCATCCAGTTGTAATGCTTCACTGCGTTTTTCGGCCTGCTGGCGTAAAATGGGCACTATCTCTTTTTCAATAGCCTCGTGGAAAGCATAACAATCCTGCGGAGTATAGTCAAACCTGCCCAACGCCTGGAACATGTAATCGCGGAAGTTTTCGAAACCCGCATTCAGTGCTACTTTATGGCGCAGGCCACGCAGCAAATCAAACAATTCGTTCAGTTGTGCTTTGTCCTGCAGGCGGCGGGCAGTTATCTTTTCCCAAACTTCATGCCTCTTGCTGCGATTGGTATCCTTTAAAAATACAGAAGCCTGCTCCAGCGTAAACTCCTTGTCGTCTATATGAACAGACATCGATCCGGTTATGGATTGATATTTCTGTTGTTCCACCTGAATTTCCGTTTGAATAGGGATATTCTCTTCTCTAAACAGCTCCAGCGATTTTTTAACGCCACGCAGGTATATGAAATATTTTTTATGATCAAGTTGATCTACCCACTCGCTGCTAACCAGCTTTTTGTTCAGCTCATTACTGTAAGGAGCAATTTTAGGCTCAATTTCGGTGGCGAAGTATTGAAAGCTTTGCAGCAGTTCTTCGCTGGTGGTATCACAAGTCATGCGGATATAGCGCCAGGCAAAATCTTCCTCAACGGCGGCTTCCAGCTCGCTGCGGTTATGCAGCCATTTTTCCAGTTCTTCAACCGAGTTAACAGGGCGGTCGCGCAGCTCTTTGAAAAATGGTTCAAGGGTTTCCCATTTAATTTCGATACTGACGGGGATATATGTTCTTGTTTTTTTGTGGATCATGATGTTACGATATGCTTATCTGCAAATATGCGCATAAGTAGGCAAGTGCGGAAGTGCGGACAGTTCTAAAATTGTCATTTTGATGATGGATGAATCTGCCCTATTCCTACAACCAACAACTCCCCGCGCGTCCTTGCGAGGTACGAAGCAATCTATAAGCTATGCAAATAAAGGGGTACAAAGCTGTTGATTAACGCTCGCAAAAGCTTCAAGTTTCATTGATTGTCCTGTGTAGAGATTTCTTCGTACCTCGCAATGACGCGAATGTTTTTTCTTGCTTTTCATACCCCTTATTACTTCGCATACAACGTTTCCGACATCAGCTTAATACCGTCTTCGTAACTGGTGGGTTTAAAGTTAAAAGCTTTCTCGAACTTAGTTGAGTCGAATATGTAATCGTGGTTGTATTGGTAATACATTTCAACGGTGCCCATTACGGTTTTGTTAAACAAGCCGTATGCCCACAGTAAAAACTTGTTTACGGCAAAGTATGAAGGCTTAACACCATAAATGCGGGCAGCCGTTTCTATTAATTGTTTGCCGGGCAGGGCCTGTGCAGTGGGCATATGCCATATTTGGCTATCACTATCGGGGTTTTGGCCCAGCAGATACATGGCTTTGCCCATATCGGGTATAAAGCTAAAGTTGTGCAGCATTTTGGGGCTGCCTATCCATTGGGCACCTTGTTTTTTGGCATATTTATCCAGCACCATCATATCAAAAAAGCTATTCAGGCTGTCGGTACCATAAAAATCGGCGGCGCGGGCAATGCTGGCGCTTATGTTGCCGGCTTTGGCTTCGACCATTAGTTTGTTGGCAATGGCGGCGCGTACTTTACCTTTTTCGCTGCAAGGATTGTAAGGAGTATCTTCGGTCATGCGGCCATTAACCAGGCCATACATGTAAACGTTATCAAAAAATATCAGCCGCGCACCGGTTGCTTTAGCCAGATTAATTACGTTATCCATTATTACCGGCCATTGCTGCTGCCAGATGTTTTTATCATAAACCAGCCCGGCAGTTAAATAAATCACGGTCGATCCTTTTAC
>JABDEQ010000095.1:6731-8102 GCA_013286985.1 Bacteroidota bacterium
TTCGGCATAGTTCAGCAGATCGGCTTTTTGCCAGGTAATATTTTTGCCGCTTGCTGGTACTGGTTTGCGGCTTACCAAACGTATAGTTTCGTTGTTGTTTACTAATTCGCGGGTTAGTGCATTTGCTACTGCTCCGCCGGCTCCTAATATAGTGTGCATATCTTTTTTGTTTTTGTTTACTCAAAGGTATGTCGGGGCCGAAGCCCAAAACGTTAACAAAAGATAAGAATTTGGGGGGTAGTGATTAGCGACTTGTTATTAGAGATTGGGAGGATATTATATTTAACTACTTTCTAATCTTTAATCATTAGGCTCCAATACCTTCTGCCACGCATAAATCAAAAATCGTAAATTCTTAATCACTTCTTTATCAAAAACTAATGAAACTTTAATGGTATAAATGCCCGTTTAAACAGCCAGGTAAGTATCTTTAAATCAAAACCCTAACCATGAAAAAAACTATATTATTACTCATCATCCTGATTGCTTTATTAACGGGTTTTGCATCGGCTCAAATAAAAACCGATAAGTATTGCCAGGTTATTGTGGCCCGTAAAAGAGCAAAAATATCTTTTGGGGCGGATCGCGATCTGTTTAAGCTTAAAGATACTTCGGCTATGCAGCAATTAAACTTTGTTAATTACCTGACTACCGAAGCCGACGTTTTAAATTACATGAGCAAATTAGGCTGGTCGCTGGTAAATGTTCACTCGGCCGGCCCATACACCTTAGAAGAGTTTTTTTATTTCAAAAAAGCCTTTAATGCTTCAGAACTAGCTGAGTAGCTCAAATTCGTAAATCTAAAATCGCAAACCGTAAATCACCTCGCCAATTCCAGTATCCTTCTCCTTATCCGCGACAGCGAAACCGGCGTGATACCCAAAAAATTGGCAATGTAATGCTGGGGCATGCGCTGTAAAACCTCTTTGCCATAGATCAGCAAATCGAGGTACCGTTCCTCCGGCGATTTGGTGATGAACGATGTCATGCGGTCTTCATAGCAGATCAAATAGTGTTCGGCCACCAGTCTGCCAAAACGCTCTATTTTATAGGCCAGCATAGGGTTGTTGAGCATTAGCTGCATGTTTTTGTGGCTGATAACAATGAGCAGCGTATCATCAAGCGCCTGGATGTAATTTATGGCCGGTTCTTGGGTTAAATAACTTTTGTACGAACTAACAAACTCATGCTCAAAGCTGAAGTATCCGGTAATTTCTTCCCCATCTTTCACCATATAATACCTTACCGAACCCGATATAATAAACCCGATGTCGTTGCATACTTTGCCATATTCGGCAAAATGCTTTTTCTTTTTAAGCGATTGAAAGGTAAGATGCTGGGTAAAAATAATCCACTCGGCCTCGTTAAATA
>JABDEQ010000096.1:0-7792 GCA_013286985.1 Bacteroidota bacterium
AGAAAGCTTAAAGCAGAAAGCAGAAAGCTTAAAGCAGAAAGCAGAAAGCAGAAAGCAGAAAGCAGAAAGCAGAAAGCAGAAAGCAGAAAACCCAGCCAAAGGCTGGGTTTTCTGCTTTTTTAAAGCTTTAAGCTTTAGTCTTTCTGCTTTCAGCTCTCTTCTATTTCGCTGTCCACTTATTATTGCTGGTATCAGCATCCATAAATATGCCACCGTCAATTACGGCAGATAGGATAGTTTTATCAGTTTTTACAACTACGCTGATTTGTTTTTGATTTTGCTCCCAAACAATTGGCGTTTGATGGAAAGTTTCGGTTGTACCATCGCTATAGGTAACGATGATATCAAAAGGAGCCGCGAAGCCGCCTATATTTTTGATAGCAAAAGTGTAGCCGCCATCAGCTTTGGTTACATCTTTCAAATCCAGATCGATATAATAATTGGTGAAGAACCAGTTGTTAAAGAACCAGTTTAAGTTTTTGCCCGATCCGGTGCTCATCGCATTAAAATAATCCCATGGAATAGGATGTTTACCATTCCATTGCTCCATATAAAAATGCAGGGCTTTTTTAAACAGATCATCGCCCAGCATATCTTTCAAAGCAAAATAGCTAAGTGATGGCTTGCCATATGAGTTATTACCGTAGCCGCCCCTTTGCTCGCTTGATGGGGTGATAATTGGCAGATCTTCGGCCGTAGCTCGGTCATGGATCCAGCCATTGATGCGGAACCCTTTGTAAAGCTTTTCAGCTTTTTCTTTACCAACTTCCGATGTTCCTATTAATAATTCAAAGGTAGTTGCCCAACCTTCGTCCATAAAGGCATAACGGCTTTCGTTTATGCCCATATAAAAAGGGAAATAGGTATGTGCAATTTCATGATCCTGTACAAATTGCGAAAAGGCAATATCATCTGTATGGCTGTCATTAACCATCATTGGGTATTCCATATCAGCAAAGCCCTGGAACGAAGTCATTTTTGGGAATGGGTAAGGTACGCCCGGCCAGTTGTGCGACAACCAGCTTAGCGAATGACGACCGGCTTGAACTGCGTGGTGAAAGTCAGCAGCGTTATCCAAAAATGCCGATTGCATGCTGGCTCTGCGGTTGGTTGCATCATCAACAATAGCACTGGCGGCATCCCAGTCGTAATGGTCACTTATGCCTACGGCCATGTCGCTAACATTGGTTGCTTTCCACGTCCAGGTGTTTTGATCGTTTTGGGCGGTGATATTTTTGTTTGCCAAATCTTCGGCGGTAGCTACGTGTATGGTTGAATCGCTGGTGAACGATTTTTCCAGTCGTTTAGCATATTCGGGCTGTAAAACCTGTTTCGGATTTTGCAGGGTACCGGTAGCCCAAACAATATAGTTTTTGGGTACGGTTACATTTAAAGTGTAATCGTTAAAATCGTTATAAAATTCCTGTGCATCTAAAAAGGGTAGGGTGTCCCATCCGTTGTAGTCGTCATAAACAGAAATCCGTGGGTAAAAATAAGCCAGGTAAAAAGTAGTAGAGTCAATCATCCCTTCGCGGCCGCTTTGTTTTGACACTTCAAAGTGCCAGGTAATATCCATTTTTAATGAGTCGTGCGGCAGCAACGGTTGAGCCAGGCCCACAAATTGATTGGTTCCTGCGGCCTTGGTATTATCCCAGTTCTTTTTTGTTCCGTTGATGTTAAATTCATCAATCTGTACGCCGGGAGTTAAATAATCATCATCTGCCGGACTAAACCTTGCAGCGCCCGGACGGTGAATATTTAATATCAGCTTCATGTTCAGCCTTTTCAAGGTATCGGGGCTGTTATTGTAGTAAGTAATTTGCTCAACGCCTTTAACCGTACGGTCAGGAGGCAGGGCAGTAATGGAAATAGTGTAATGCCCGTGGTTTTCCCAATAGTTTTTACCGGGGCGTCCATCAAGTGATCGTGTTTCTTTGGTATAGGCCCGCTTTATGTCGCGCGGCATATAAAGGTCCTGGGCTTGTGCCTGCCACAGTAAAAGACTGCAAAAAGCAGTCAGAATAATCGATTTATACATCAGAGGTCAGTTTGTGTGAAAAATTTAAACGCAATTTATGTAAATAACCTCGCGATTAAAAAAATGCAGGCGAATATTCTAATTGCAACAGTTTTGCAAAAAAAATTAATTTACTATTTGCAGAGCGGTAAATATTTTTTTACTTTGCAACAGTTATTTTAATAGGGGTATTAAATAACTAATTTGAGCCACCAGTCCTTTTGGGCTGGTGGCTTTTTTATTGAGGATGATTACACTGTTGATCTTGATTACACCGATTTTGATAAATTAGACGTTAATCAATGTAATCGTTTTAGGTTCGGTGAAATCATATTTTTAATCAGTGTAATCCAATAATTATGAAATATAAATTAGGTGATTTTGTGCGTTTTGTCGACGAGAAAATGGAAGGTTTTGTAACCCGTATTATTGATGATAATATGATTGGGGTTACCGGGGAGGATGATTTTGAGATTCCGGTACTGGCGAGCAAAGTAACCACTGTGCACGGGTACGAAGCGCCCGGCACCGCAAAACCAAAAATTGAAGAAGAGAGCATAGTTACCGGGGAGTTTAAAACCAGAGGCGTTTATGTGGGTGTAAGCAGTGACGCGAAAGCTAGCTCGGTGGTGCATTTTCATATCATCAATGAAACTTCTTTTCAGTTGCTGGTTTCATTGACTACCGATAAGCAAAATAATTTTAAGGGAGAATTTGGCGGGATAGTTAAGCCACAGTCGGCAGAAAAAATATATTCTGCCCAGTTGGCTGATCTGCAGCTTTGGCCCAAATTTATTTTTCAGGCGATATATTTTACCAAACAAAACGCCGAACCGCCTGCTCCGCTGGTTGTGAATGAGAAGTTTAAGGCTAAGGATTTTTCAGGCACTAAAAAGCAATTGCCGCTGTTAAATCAACCCGGTTGGTTAATTCAGTTGGATGAACCTGAGGTGGTAATTGATGCCCAAAAACTAAAAGAGAGCTTTTTTAAAACCTCCGAAGAAAAAACAGTTGTCGAAAAGCCGAAAGGTGAGGTTGACCTGCATATTGAAAAGCTTCGTGACGATTACCAGTTTTTAAACAGCTCCGAAATACTCCAAATTCAATTGGCCCATTTTCACAAAGCCCTGGATGCAGCAATTGTTCATCAACTGCCCGAAGTAATATTTATTCACGGCTCCGGCAACGGTACATTACGACATGAGATTCACAAGCTTCTGGGTAAGCACTCCAAAATAGAAACCTTTATGGATGCCCGCAAAGAGAAATTTGGCTATGGCGCTACCCGTGTGGTTTTAAAGTGATAAACTTTTACGATAATTGCTTTCTATAGCGATGGGTTTTAAAACCCATCGCTATGAATTGGCTCTTTGGGCTTCATTTTAAATAACAAAAATGAAACAAATACTATTTTGCTTATTGCTTGGTGCATGCTGTAATGTTGCAGTTGCACAAGAAATTAAATACATATCAAATAATAACAGTTGGGACCCCGATTCGCTGGGTAATCATCGTGTGGTGCTTAACCTTAACCACACAGACGGCAAAGTGGCGAAGGTTTTTATTGAATGGAGGCGGAATGACCAGCATCCGGAAAATAAGAACCTTTTTGTGGTAGATTCAACAACCAATAAAAGGATCAGTAACGTATCTGTGACTGCCATTAGCCGCGAAAATTGCACATTGTACTTTGAACCCGTTGCCGGCGACCAGAAGTATTTTGTTTATTATCTCCCTTATAAAGTTGACCGGAAATCAAATTACCCCAATGCTAAATACTTGCGGCCCGAACAAACGGCAAGTGACTACTGGGTGCAGTCCATCAACACAACTGTAGTTGAAAATGCACAGGTTGAAAGTATCGAATCTATAAACGCTATCAACAGCTTTTACCCGATGGAGGTAATTGCTACCAAAACAGAAACGGATAGCCTGATACACCAGAATGCCGGAAGAAGTTATTTTGTTTTTACTGAAGACAGGCTACACTCCATCCGCATGAAGCACGATTTGCCGCAACGCTGGATGTTAAAAGGTGTTAAGAATATTTTTGCAGGAGAGGCAAAGCGCGGCGAAAATTATGCTTATCAATTAGGCATTTATCCGATAACAAAGGATTTATCGGGTGTTAAATTTGTTTTTTCTGCATTGAAAAGCAAGACTGGCCGGCAGATTTCTCCAAAAGTAATGTCGTGTTTGAATACCAATGGGGTTGATTTCAGGGGTGGTATTTTTAACCATTCGGTTGATGTGGCAAAAGGCGATGTACAAGCGATGTGGTGCCTGGTGAATGTGCCAGCAACTACTTTAGCGGGGACCTATGAGGGCTATGTTATTGTTTCGGCAAAAAATGCAGAAAATACGAAGATTGGTATCAGGTTAACGGTTGATAAGGCCGTAGCGGTTAAAGGAGGCGTTAATGAACCATGGAAGCAAACCCGCCTAACCTGGTTAAACTCTGCCATCGCTCAAAAAAATGAAGTAATTAAGCCCTATATTCCATTAATAGTTAAGGATAACAGCATTGCTCTGCTGGGCCGCAAGGTTATTCTGGACAAAACAGGTTTCCCCCAAAATATTGAAACCTATTTTACGCCGGAGATGACTTCATATTCAACCACCGCAAAACAAGTGATCAATAGTCCTATCGAACTAAAAGTTGAAAATGGAAACAACATTGAGCAATGGCAATCAAAAGGTGTAAAATTTACCGAAACACAACCTGGCACTGTAAAATGGACAGCAGAAAATACTTCTGCCAATTTACAGATGGAAGTTTCAGGATCATTGGAGTTTGATGGGTTTTCATCATATACCGTGAAGGTAACCGCCTTGCAGGATGTGAATCTGAATGATATCCGCATGGAGATTCCTTTTAATAAGGATGCTGCCAAATATATAATGGGTCTTAACCTTAAAGGTGAAAAACGGCCCGATCATTACGAATGGAAATGGGATGTTGCCCATAAAAGTCAGGATGGTGCCTGGCTGGGTGATGTAAACGCGGGCCTACAGTATTCGCTGCGCGATGAAAATTATGTGCGCCCTTTAAATACTAACTTTTACTTACAAAAGCCGTTATTACTGCCAACATCATGGGGTAATGACGGCAAAGGTGGTATCAACATAGCAGAAAATGGTAATACCGTGCTGGTGAGTAATTACAGCGGTAGCCGTAGTATGAAAAAAGGCGATGTGTTGTATTACAACTTCACCATGTTAATTACGCCTTTCCACCCTATTAATACCGATTTTCAATGGGCAACCCGCTTTTATCATAAGTATGATAATATCGATACCATAAAAGCAACAGGTGCTACGGTAATAAATATCCATCACGGAACGCCTATTAACCCTTATATCAATTACCCTTTTATAGCACACGATGCCATGAAGGCTTATATTGACGAAGCGCATAAAAAAGGATTAAAGGTTAAAATATATAATACGGTGCGCGAGCTGTCAAACAGCGCTTACGAAACATTTGCTATGCGCAGCCTTGGGCACGAGATTTATTCGGCAGGAAAAGGCGGTGGCTATTCGTGGTTGCAGGAACATGTTGGCGATGATTACATAGCCGCCTGGTATGTGCCCGAAGTTAAGGATGCTGCCATAGTGAACAGCGGGATGAGCAGGTGGCATAATTATTACGTAGAAGGGATGAATTGGCTGGTACAAAACGTAGGCATAGATGGTATTTATCTGGATGATGTGGCATTTGACCGCACCACCATGAAACGTGTAAAACGTGTGTTAACGCAAGATGGACATCCGGGTATTATCGATTTGCATTCGGCCAATCAATACAATAAAAACGATGGCTTTAACAATAGCGCCAATTTATATATGGAGCATTTTCCATACTTAAACCGTCTATGGTTTGGCGAATATTTTGATTACGAGAAAAACTCCCCCGATTTTTTTATCACCGAAGTTTCGGGTATTCCATTTGGATTGATGGGCGAAATGTTACAGGGTGGGGGTAATCCTTACCGGGGTATGATATACGGTATGACCAATCGTATGCCATGGAGCGATAATGCCGACCCGCGTCCGATATGGAAACTATGGGACGATTTTGGAATGAAAGGTACCAAAATGATTGGCTATTGGGTGGAAAATAATCCCGTAAAAACTAATAATGCTGAGGTGTTGGCCACTATTTACAAAAAAGATAAAGCTGTATTGGTATCAATAGCCAGTTGGGCAAAAGATGATGTAAACATCAAACTATTAATAGACTGGAAAGCGTTAGGCATCGATCCCGCCAAAGCAAGAATTACAGCCCCCGAAGTAAAGAATTTTCAACCCGCTACAAGTTTTAAAGACGGGCAGGATATTCCTGTGCAAAGTGCCAAAGGATGGTTAATTATTATCAGGGAGTGAAAGTAAATGCGGAGTTCGGAATGTCGAATGCGGAATGAAGATAAATGCGAAGTGAAGATAAATGCGGAGTGAAGATAAATGCGGAAGTCGGAATGTCGAATGCGGAGTGAAACATACTGCGAAATGTCAAATGTGGAATGAAAATAAAACTTCCGCATTCCACATTTCGACTTTCGCAATTAAAAAGACTTCCGCAATCCAAAAAACTTCCGACTTCCGCAATTTCAACATCATTTAATTTGTTGATGAAAGTTTAAAGCCCGCTTAATGTAATTTGTTCTATTTTAGTTTTTGAATTCCCCACGATGAAAACAATGACTAAACCCCTCTTATTACTTTTTGCATTAACCTTATTTTTTAATACCCTATATGCACAACGCCTGATTAAAGAAGGTGTTGCAACCTACTCGGCAACTTACGATCTGCCGACCGACCAAAAGGATCTGGCGGCCGGACTTCCATCGGAGATTATTTGTTTTTTCAGGGGCGACTCTACCGCGGCAATAGTTAACCAGGGCGGTGCTATTATAAAAGGTGTTTCCGTTTTTAAGGATAATTATCACAGCATGATAATTGATTTTCCGTCAATCGAAAAAAAGATTGTGGTAGTGCTTACTCCCGCCGAGGTAGAAGAGGAAAAAGCAACCAATCCGTCCTTAACAGCAGTGAAAGGGACAGAAACGCAGGTAATTAACGGATATAAATGTTTCAAAACAGTAGTTACCGATAAAAAAAGCGGAGCGATATATGAAATTTGGATCACTAACGATATTGATATCACCCCAAATTCGGTGACTAAACCGGTGAGTGGTTTTGGCGGTGTGCCGGTTAAATTTGTAACTTTTAATCACGGTATTAAAGTAAATGCCGAACTGAAAGATTTGACAGAGACATCGGTTCCTTCAGGTTTTTTTACAGCCGCTAAAGATTATGAACCAATGTCTTATGCAGATTTGAAAGCAGTTTTGTGATAAATATTATTTTTTATGAGGGTGGTTAAACCATTTATTATTAACACCGTCATATGTAACAAAATTGAAACAATTATAAAACCACCTAATGAAAAAAAGTAGGATTGATGGCCGCTGCCATGATTTTTGCCGCTGCAACATTTGCTCAAACAATAACCCCGACTACACCTTCTGTTCAACCAGAATCAACGGTTAAACAGGATGGTAATGCGAAACTTACTCCCGAAGAAAATACTAAGATGACAGAACTGGATAATTGCGTACGCAATTATAACCGTGAAAAAGCAATTGCCAAACGGGCAAGGATAAAAGGGGAATCTAAAACTTCAAAAGCTGAGTTTGCAGTAGCCAATGCCGATAAAAAGTATATAAAAGCGATGGCAGCGCAATTAAAAAGTGAAGGTGTACGCCATCCGTT
>JABDEQ010000096.1:7802-8070 GCA_013286985.1 Bacteroidota bacterium
TAATATCGTCAATAAGCATTTTTTTATCGGCTCTTTTTATTTCCTTAAGCGCCAGCATAAGGAAATAAAAAGAGCCGATAAAAAAATGCTTATGGCCGATATTAAAACAGTAAAAGCTGATAAGCTGGCTAAACAAAAAGCACTAAGCACCGGCGATAGTACTGCTTTAAAGCTTGCCGAAAATAATTTGATCGCTGATAAAAACAACTTAAAGAAAGACATCAGTGACGCAAGCCACGACGATACAAAACACTTTGCGATTATCCGC
>JABDEQ010000097.1 GCA_013286985.1 Bacteroidota bacterium
CTTACCCCAAATACAGGGTAATTTGGGCGCAACCCTTGAGGATGTTGCCTGGGTGGTTACCGGGTACTCGGTGGCAAACGTAATTATATTGCCCATGTCTGGCTGGTTAGGAAGTCGGTTTGGACGTAAACAATACTTTATAACATCCATCATTGTATTTACAATAGCCTCTTTTTTATGCGGAAACGCCACAGGGTTAAACGAACTGGTATTGTTCAGGATTATACAGGGAGTTGCCGGGGGCGGATTGATTTCAACCTCACAGGCAATTTTAGTGGAAACCTGGCCGCGTGAACAAATTGGTACGGCAACGGCACTATTTGGACTGGGAGCGGTTGTAGGACCTACAGTAGGACCTACAATAGGCGGTTATATTACCGACCACGCCACCTGGAGATGGATATTTTATGTAAACATTCCGGTAGGCGCTATTGCTGCATTTTGCGCATACACCTTTATAAAGGAGACGCCGAAGGACGCAAAAGGAAAACCGATAGACTGGTGGGGCATTGCGCTGCTGGCTATTTCTGTAGGCAGCTTGCAAACCATACTGGAAAAAGGTGAGTCGGAAGATTGGTTTGCAAAAACATACATCCTGGTACTTACTGTAGCAGCCGTGCTTGGCGTTATCTGTTTTATATGGCGCGAGTTGAGTACGGAGCACCCAATAGTAAACTTTAGTATTATGCGGCATCGAAGTTTTGCCGTGGGTATGTTTACTTCGTTTGTGCTGGGCTTCGGGCTTTATGGATCGGTTTTCGTGTTCCCCGTATTTTGCCAGAATTTGCTTGGGTTTACCGCACAGCAAACCGGTGAGCTTTTGTTCCCCGGCGGTTTGTGTACTATTATCATGATGCCGTTTATAGGCAAGATGCTGAATGCCGGTATCCCTGCACAGTTTATGGCAACCATTGGTATGTTTTTGTTCTTTGTGTTTACCACCATGCTAAGCCACTCAACACTGGCTACCGGACAACAGGATGTATTGATTCCTCTTTTAATAAGAGGTGTTGGTATGGCGCTGTTATTTGTGCCGCTTACCACGCTTGCGATAGCCGACTTAAAAGGACCTGAATTAGGGCAAGGAACAGGATTGAACAATATGATGCGCCAGTTAGGTGGTTCATTTGGTATTGCTGTGCTTACTACCATTATCCACATCAGAACTGCTACACACCGCAGCAATCTTTTAACTAATATTAACCCCTATAATAATGCCTTTAACCAACGGCTGAATATGTTACAGCAGGCTTTTATATCCAAAGGTAAATCAGCCTCCGACGCCTTGCATATGGCCTATGCAGCCATTGAAGGGGCGGTAACAAGGCAATCATTATTATTGACCTATGACGATGCCTATTGGATATCGGGACTGGTGATGTTATTCTCTATACCGTTGCTTTATTTACAGCCATTTAAAAAGGCAGTAAAAATGCCGGTAGATGCCCACTAAAAAGTGAAAAGCCGTCTGCTACAATAGCGGACGGCTTTCCCCAAAAAACTTACAATTAAAATTTTATCAGCGCCCCGGATTATTACATTGAACTAGATGTAATATTTTCGGGGTTTATTTAATCTAGGCTATAAATTTACAAGTTTTAAACTGAGAAAAGCAAATTTAATTTGATAACAAAATAGCATTTATGAAGAAAAGATGAAATTTTAAAAAATCATTGAATTTTCTCAAAAAATATTTCGCCACTTGTTTAAAACCTCCGGGAATGTTTAACTCAAATACCCACCTACCCGATTTAATTATCAAAGCCGTTAAATTAAGCCATTGATTTGCAGTGTATAAGCAAATTCTGGTGGCTATTGGTGTTTAAAAGGATGGTTTTATAGCAGCAAATGAGTGGTAAAAACCTTGTTTTTGCTTCAAAAACGCATAAAATAAACTTTTTTTAAAAACCATTTGGATAATAAAAATAGGTGCGTATATTTGCAATCCCAAACGGAGTGGTAGTTCAGCTGGTTAGAATACATGCCTGTCACGCATGGGGTCGCGGGTTCGAGTCCCGTCCATTCCGCAGAAGCCTTACTGAAAAGTGGGGCTTTTTTGTTTTACAAGGTTTTTAAGCGCCGATAACCCGTTTCCACGTGCCCGCAATAACAGCTGGGATCCATTGTTCGGCGGGACAGCGGCTCCATGTGCCGGTCATAAAGATCATATCTTTTGCCTGATGATCCCGGTTAGCATCCTGTAATTTAAGGAGGAACAGTGTAGCTTTTGAATAAGGGCATCCGGCTACAGCACCTTCCTGCAATGCCTGGCGATACACCACCGGCGGCGCGCTCAGGCTTTGCTCAACAGCCATTTACGGTGTCAGCGTTTTTCGTTTAGACTCATCTGCATAAAAAGATCTTAACCGGCCGGCTGTGGCCACCAGGTTATGTGCCGCTACCGCTATTCCATGCATGGCTACCAGATTGTCGTTTGTTATTGCACCGAGTAATTCTTTGGCGCGCCGTACTTTGCCGGTTACCCGCCACCACAGCATTTTTGGTAAATTTTTCAAACCCGCAGCTTCGTGCAGGATGAGCGCTGCCTGCCAGCTTTGGGGCGTAGCCCGGAAATCAGGTTTAAAAAAACACCCGATGATCTGCTGCACCAGCACACCCGCTTCTTGTTCCTCCGTTTCCTGCCTAATCCATTTGGCCAGATCTTCCAGTTCATCAGGACCCGCAGCCATTGCTGCTGCTTTGGCATTAAAGGCCTCCCATAACTGGTCGTGGCGCAATTTGCGGGCCTCGTCATTATGGGCTGTCGTGTGAGGGAAATGAACGCCTTTATAGGACAAAGCGCGCAGGATACGGCCGAGTATAATGCCGTTGCCCGGCGGATGTAACACGAACTCACGATCAATCCGCTCATCGGCAGCCAGCGCGCGGATGGTTGCTGCGTCATCAACGGTGATAATGTCGGTAATACCGCCAAATTTGGTACGCTTCATAGGCTTATGGTTTTAGCTAAGCTAAATATAAGAACATTCGTTCTTTTTTTGGGGAGGGGTTTTACCGGAATAGGCGTTTTGAATCTTAGTTTGGTCTAGACGTGGCCGACAAGTATATTTTGTAGGAAGTTGCGGGCTTTGGACAGCGGAGCTTTTGGAGAGATCGCCCCGTTAACTTACCTTCTTCACCTTATTTATTTGTAAGTAGAATGCCTGCCTTGTTTTCGGTAGAAGTTTATAAACTTCTACCAGCGAAGGTAACAAGGATTCATCTGTGATCTTTTTCTTCTCCGGTCTTAGTTGTTTTAATAATAGTTTATTATTTCGTTAGAATTAGAAACACCCCAATCGAGAAGTATTTTAGGGTTGTTGTATTTTGTATATATATCATTTCGTATTTTTATATTAAAGCAAATTTAAAGCAATGGCTCAAAAAGACTCTAATGATAACAGTTCCAAACAAAGTACAATAGTTCAGGATGCTGTTGATGGAATAAAAAGTCATAATAAACAGCTTGATTCTTCGCTTCAAAATGAGGAACAGGCAACACCCACTCCTACACCTCCAACTACTGGACAGGGGATTAACGAATCTCATCCTGGTCAAAAAGATACTGGCGGCGGTAGCACCGGATCGACGGCGGGAGCGGGCGGTGGTGGTGATTGGATTGAAGAAAAGAAAACCGAACTCGATTTCGAAGAATAGCATTGTATTTCCTACTGGACTTAATTAAGTGAATTAGTAACCCGCTGTAGACTCCCGTCTACGGATTAATTATGCCTGCATTCTGAAGTCTACCGTACCCGCACCAGAAAAGCGTTATCACAAACGCGGCATAAGGTTAATGTCCCACCCTGAAGCAACATTTCCTGTAAATTCGCAAATTTTTAGCCCACGTCGTCCCATCCTGGCCCATGGCAGGGGTTAACTACTTGATTTACAATATCCGCCTGCCCCGCGTTGCATCACCTGTCCCACCCTGATTCATATTCCCGCGGGACAGGACACTATTTAAAATTACGCCCTTTATGAAAAATGTCTTTCGCCTCAGTTTTGCCTGATGGTATTTGATTACGATCATTAGGTATCGCGGCTGTCCGTTCATCCGCCCGTGATAGGGTGAGTACAGGTTGGTCGTCATTTTCAATGGCGGTAAGGCCGCCCAGTAATTTATTGAGGTTAAAGCAGCGCTTTACAATAATATGTATAACCTCACCTTCAATCTGCAATTTACCTTCGGCCATCAATAAACGCGCTTGCAGGATGTCTTTACGATATTTTTCAAATGTTTTTTCCCAAACCACCAGATTGGCGAATCCGGTTTCATCCTCAATAGTAATAAATAAAATGCCCTTGGCTGTACCCGGTCTTTGCCGTACGGTAATTAAACCGGCTACGTTTACCTGGTCGCCATCTTTAAGGGTTGATAAACGGCCTGTGGGCGTTACATGCAGCAAATTGAACTGCTCACGCAAGAAACTAATCGGGTGGGCTTTTAATGATAGGCCGGTTGCTGCATAATCCTGCACTACATGTTCGGCAGGGGTGATAAATGGCAGGGTAATTTGTGTTTCGAGTGCACTTTCTGAAGGCTGGCCGGTAAACAGGCCGATAGGTTTATCGTTGAGTGCTGGTACTTCCCATAAAGCTTCGCGACGGTTAAGATTCATGGAGCCAAAGGCATCGGCATCAGTCAGCTTTTCAATAGCCGTCTGCGGAACGCCGGCATCACTCAATTGACTAATGCTGGTATAGCCATTTCCACGCCCTAAAATAAGCAATTGCATATCTGTCTCATTTAAGCCCTTTACCTGCCTGAAACCTAAGCGCACGGTACAATACGGGCCTTCTTTTTCTTCCAGCGTATTATCCCACAACGAGTGGTTCACATCCACCGGGCGCATAATTACGCCGTGCCGCTCGGCATCAATTACTATTTGTGCAGGCTGATAAAAGCCCATGGGTTGGCTGTTTAACAATGCTGCTGCAAAAGCATCGGGATAGTGCCATTTAAGCCACGACGAGATATAAACCAAATGCGCAAAACTGGTTGCATGGCTCTCGGGGAAACCATAACTGCCAAAACCTTCCAGCTGTTTAAATATGCGTTTGGCAAATTCTTCGGTATAACCTTTTGCCGTCATACCATCAACTAGCTTTTTCTGAAATTGGCTAACCAGTCCTTTTGCTTTAAACGTAGCCATGCTGCGACGTAACTGATCTGCTTCGGCGGGGGTAAACCCCGCGGCTACTATGGCAATTTCCATGGCCTGCTCCTGGAATAGCGGTACACCCAGCGTACGGCCCAATATCTCTTCCAGTTCTGCCGATGGGTATTCGATAGGATCAATCTTATCGCGGCGGCGCAAATAAGGGTGCACCATATCACCCTGAATGGGGCCTGGCCGCACAATGGCTACCTCAATTACCAGGTCATAAAATATTCTTGGTTTAAGGCGCGGCAGCATAGACATCTGCGCCCGGCTTTCAATCTGGAATACCCCTAAAGTATCAGCATGGCATATCATTTCATAAACCGCCGGGTCATCTTGCGGAACGTTTTCTAAAGTTAGTTCCCTGCCGTAATGCTGTTTTACCAGATCAAATGCCTTGCGGATGCAGGTGAGCATACCCAGGGCCAGTACATCTACCTTTAAAATGCCTAAAGCTTCCAGGTCGTCCTTGTTCCACTCCAGCTGGGTGCGGTCTTCCATGCGGGCGTTCATCACCGGGCAAATATCAGAGAGTTTACACTGGGTAATCACAAAGCCGCCGGTATGCTGTCCCAGCTGCCGCGGAAAGCCCATGAGCTGTTCGGTTAGCTCCAGTACTTTGTGCAGATGCGGGTCGTCTGGGTTTAGTCCCTGGGAAATGATCCGTTCCCGGTCAAATGCCTCTTCCGAAAAATCCCATATCGCTCCCGACAGTCGTTTAATGGTATCTTCTGACAAACCCATCGCCTTACCTGTATCGCGGATAGCTCCCTTGTGGCGTTCCTGCGTTACAGTGGCTACTATGGCGGCATGTTCGCGCCCATAAGTTTCATAAATCCATTGGATGATCTCTTCGCGCCGTTCATGTTCGAAATCTACGTCCACATCGGGCCATTCGTCGCGGGCATCAGACATAAAGCGCGAGAAAAGCAGGCGCGATTTCGTCGGGTTAACCGGTGTTATCCCCAAACAAAAACACACCGTACAGTTAGCTGCTGAACCCCGCCCCTGGTGCAAAATATTCAGTTCTTTTGCTTTGTTGGTATATTCATGAATCCGCAGAAAATAAGGCGCCAGCTTGCGTCTTTTAAAAAAAGCCAGCTCAAAGGTTATTTGTTCACTTATTTTTGGGTCGATGTTTTCGCCAAACATGCGCTTTGCTCCTGCCCAGGTGTATGCAGCCAAGTGTTCATCGGCGGTACGCCCATCGGGACTAACCCATTCAGGTTCTAAATATTTGAGGGTATCCAGCGAAAACTGACAGGCATCGGCAATTTCACAGGCATTTTTTAAGGCATCGGGATATTGCCTGAACAGACGTTCCAATTCATCAACCGGTTTTAGATACCGCTCGGCATTGGCATGCAGTTTAAAGCCTGCATTCCTGATGGTGCATTTTTCGCGGATGCAGGTAACCACATCCTGCAGCTCCCGGCGGGTAGATTCATGGTAATGCACATCATTGGTGGCCACCATGCGCACTCCCAGTTGCGATAAACGATGCAGCCTTTTGCCATCATCACCATTATAGGAACGTGAGGCAGCCAGGTAAAGCTCATCGCCCAAAACCTGTTGGTATTCTTTTAAATCACCCTTAAAAGTATCATCAAAATCAAACCGGGCGTTCAGCGTATCGGGCGGAATAGCCATAAACTTAATGCCTTTAGCATGTGCAAAAACATCCTGTTTATACAAATGGCATTCTCCTTTTTCTGCGCGCATATTGCCGCAGGTTAATAAGGCGCATAAACGCCCCCAGGCAGTAATATCGGTAGGGTAAGCCAGCAAGCTGGGGCCATCGAGCAGATCAAGTCGGCAAGCTGGGATAAACTTAATGGAGGTAGTTTTACTGTCGATAGCCTTAGCCGCTTGATGGGCACGTACTACCCCGGCAACGCTGTTTCTGTCGGTAATGGCTATGGCTGTATAACCAAGGTTGGCGGCTTGCTCTACCAGTTCATCGGGATGCGAGCCGCCCCGCAAAAAGCTGAAATTACTGGTTACCTGTAGCTCTGCATAACTCATAATACCTACGCAAAAAAACCGTGAATAAACCATTGATTGGACTGATCGCCGGTGTAATGCCCCGACCTGAACAGCCAGTACCGTTGTCCGCTTTCATCTTCTACCTGGTAATAATCCCTATGTTCCCCCTGGTCCAGCCACCACTCGCGTTCAATACGTTCGGGGCCATCGGCCTTTTTTATGTGGTGAACTTTGTTCTTGTAAATAAACAGCATGGGCGGGTAATCGGGTATCAGGGCGGTTACCTCAATGCGCTCGGGCCGGGGCAATAACAAGGATGGCCTTGTCCGGCCGGTGCGCCATGGTGTAGCAGGTTTTTCTTTTAGCGAGGCTGATGTTTTGATAGATCGCTCGGGCCAGTAATGCTCCTGCGGCAAAAAACGGTGGATGTTGCCGGCTCCTATTTTATTGGCCAGCCTGTCCAGCAGCTCGGCCAGACTGGTATCTGCCAGGCCACACCCCTCTGCCGACCACAGCAACTCCTGCCCGGGTTCTACATCTTCTACTTTTGGGGCCTCCAGCGTAAAAAGCTCAACGCCCAGGGCGGGTTCGAGAGATGATATTTTTAACTCAAACAACTTAAACAGGTGCTCCACATGATGCGTTGCGCGGTTTGTGGCAATAGCGGTGCCTATCAACTGCCCATCAACCCGGTAACCTCTTAAAATGGCGGTACGCAAGCCTTTGCCTTCGCCCTGAAGCCTTCGGCACAACTTTTCGA
>JABDEQ010000098.1 GCA_013286985.1 Bacteroidota bacterium
TGTGATTTTTCTGGATCACGGCATGGATTATCTTACAGGCTTAGAGGTATTAAAAAAGATAAAGGCATATGATCACAATATTTTTGTGGTTTTTCTTTCGGGTCAGGCAAATATTATGACGGCTGTAAAAGCGTTAAAATTGGGAGCAATAGAATTTATTGCTAAGGGAATTTATGATTTTGAAAACATCGGGAAGGTATTGAACACTATTGGCGAAGCCATAAATATTAAAAGAAAGAAAATTGAAGCTCAATATATTGAGCGGTTATTACACACTGCCAAATAGCCTGTCGTAGCTAATCACACCAATGTTTATTAGGTTATTAAAACTAAATATGCTGTTTTGTTGATAAAGTTCGTTAGAAATTTTTTCAAAAAGTCATCATGACTCCAGTTATTAATAGCATGTTATAGCAAGCGGCAATTTAATATAAATGCCGCTTGAGTTTTAAGATCAACTCGTCGGGATTAAAAGGCTTTACAATATAGTCCTGCATTCCAACTTCCAAAATCTTATCGCGTACATCACTGCTGGCAGAAGCAGTTATTGCCACAATTGGCGTTTCCTGATTAAATTCCCTTATTTTATTTGTAGCAGTATAACCATCCATTACCGGCATTTGCAAATCCATCAAAACTATATCATAGTTTGTTTGCTGCATCATTTGTACTGCTATTTCGCCATTGTCAGCTATCTCTACGGTTGCATTCCAGCCTTCCAATAACTGGGTGGCATATAAAACGTTAAATAAGGTATCTTCTACCAGTAATAGGCGTTTGTTTTTTAAATCGAAACCAGCTATATCACTTTCAAGTTGGTTTATCTGTTCAACATCTACGGTGTTCAGTTCAATAGCAAAATGAAATTTCGATCCTTTTCCCAGCTCCGATTCAACTTTGATATCACTTTTAAACAATCCGAGGATGCGTCGGGTTATGGCCAGGCCAAGGCCGGTTCCCCCGTATTGCCGGGTTATGGATGTAGAGGCCTGCATAAATGGCGTAAAAATATTAGGCAGGTTTTCCTTAGCTATTCCTACTCCTGTATCATGAACGGAAAAGTGAAGCAACGCAGAGTCCAACTTTAACTTTTGTAAATCAACACGCACTGAAATAAATCCGCGATGCGTAAATTTAACGGCGTTTGACACCAGGTTATTTAATACCTGCCCCAGCCTTAAAGCATCACCCATAAAATAATCGGGCAATCGTTCATCAATTACTAATGAGATCCTGTTTTCCCGCTCATTTGCACTATTAGTATTGGCGGAAATAATATCTTTTACCAGTTTTTTAATACTAAACGGTGCACTCTCCAAATCAAGTTTCCCTGCTTCTATTTTGTTAAAATCAAGTATATCATTTATCAAAACCAGTAAATTGTCTGACGAGGTTTTTAAAGTTTCGAGATTATCGAGTTGGTCGGCACGGGGATTGTTTTTAAGCAATAAGTGACCCATTCCAATTACTGCATTTAACGGTGTCCTTATTTCGTGGCTTATTATCGACAAAAATTCGGATTTTGCGAGACTTGCCGTTTCGGCTTCTTCCTTGGCTATCAGTAGTTGCAATTCTACCTCTTTGCGCCTGGTTATTTCTTCGTTTAGGAGATCTACAATTTCAAGCAGATCGTCATCATTACCATCAAACTGCTCACCGTTATCTGCTTTTATATTATTAAAAGTTTCTTTAAGCTTTTTAATAGACAGCTTCCTCAATTCAACTTCTTCCTTTAGCCGTTGGTTAATTTCTCCAAATTCCTGCTGACTTACCATAAATGCATGATCAGACAGTTCTTTATCCCGGTCATAAGCTGCATACGAGTCATTTACCGCTTCAATAAAACGGATGAAATGTTTGTTGGCAACCAATTCGGGTGTTGAGTACTTTTTAAGTTGCCTGTTTAATAGCTTATGGTCTGGCATGCTAATTAGTTTCTTCGTTAAAGGTAGTAATTGTCATGGTTTGATTATGCAGTTCGCACTTTGCATTTGTATTTAAAGGAGATATTTCTCCATACGAGTAAAAGCCAGATAATAACGTTCCCTCACCAAATATTTCTTTTACCGCTTCAATTTCTTCATCAATACGTTTGCCAAGTATTAGTTTACGGCCCACGCAGCTTATAAGTAATGCCAGCTTGGGTTTAGCTGAGAACTGTGTAAGTGCTGTTGCAGCAGCATTTGTTGCAGCATCAATTAACTTATCAAAATTGGCTTTCATAAACCTGATATATGATCCTTCGGGAATGTCACCTGCAAAAATCATACTCTGTTCGTCATTATCTATTGAAAGAATTGTGCGAACAACGGCATTTTCGGTGCCGTCTGGTCGTACATAAAGAGGAAATAGCAGCGCCGATCCGGGTAATTCATCAGCATATTTACCAAGATATTGTTTATACAATTCCAGTGCACTCTTATTATCTATTTCATAAAGCCGGTTTGAAACCGAACGGGTAACTTTTTTTTCGGGGCCGAATATTTCCCAGCCGCCTAATGAAGCATGCCCAATTTTTAAACTTTTACCATAAAAGCCAATGGCGGCAATGTTTCCTTGTTTGGGCTTTTCGTTACAGCCTACAACTGTGTAGTTAAATTTATCACCATCACCTGCCAGGCCACCAGTAACCGGTATGTTGTGAATGTTAGCCTGTTCAATTCCTCTAACCAGTTCGCTACCGTTTACAAGGCCCCCATCAGATATTATCATCACATAGCTTAGCTCCGCATTATTTAGTTGATCAAAAAGCATTTTGCCAGCTTCAAAGCTATTGGGTACATCCTTTATATTTAGGCTTGTAGTTTTTATCGGGGTATTTTCAAACTCCATAATAATGATGGTAACGGTATCGTCCAAAACTGTATTATCATAAATTTCTCCGGATGTTGAACACAATACAATATTTGCCGTGGGATAACTATTGTATAACATTGAATAAATGTCCTGTTCAAGTAATATATCTTTACTGCCAAAACCCAAAACAAGCAAATTGCCGTTTCCACTAATTTCATCCCCTGCCTGGTAGGTGGTTATCCCTCCGCAGTACAATTTTTGAGCTACTTTCATATAATTTATGCCGGATATTCTATTTTTAATTTATCAATTACATTTAAAAGGGTAGTTTTCAGCATATCGATATTTTGATGCAGCGCTGTATTATCTGCGTTTTCGTTTCCTGTATTTTCAATATCTCTTATCAGTTGTTTTAACGATACAATGTTTAAATTATCAATACTGGGTTTCATCTGGTGTGCCGACCGGCTAATTTTTTCCATGTCATTTGCGAGGTTGGCGGCTTCCATTTCTTTTAACATTATTGGTGTTTGTTCGCAAAATATGTTTATCATTTTTTGCATAAAAACCTCGTTCCCTCTGCTTATTGCCTTTAGGGATGATAAATCATATAATTGTTGTTCGCTCATAATACATTGTGTTAAATTGGTTGAGGGATGAGAATGTTTAATCCATTTATCCAGCATGTCTAAAAATTCTTCTTCGTTAATTGGTTTTGTAATATAATCGTCCATGCCGGCTGCTATGCACTTTTCCCGCTCTCCCTTAATAGCCTGGGCAGTGAGTGCTATAATGGGATGGTTATAACCACTTTTACGAATTGTACGCGTTGCATCAAACCCGTTGATGCCCGGCATTTGTATGTCCATTAAAACTACATCGAAACTTCGTTTTTTAATCAATTCTATAGCGTTACTGCCATTTGCCGATTCAGTTACCTGTGCTCCGTAATTCTGCAATATAATAGAGGCCACAAGGCGGTTTAATTCGTTGTCATCTGTCACCAGTATCTGTTTATCCTTTAAAAAGTCAGGCCGGAATTGCACCTTAGCCTTCTCTACCAGGTCTTCGTAACGGCCTTTTTTAAGTCTCAAGATGCAGGTAATGCGTGTGCCTTCGTTTTTTTTGCTTTTCGCATAAATCTCACCATTCATCAATTTAACTAAATCCTTACAAATACTCATACCCAGGCCGGTACCTCCATATCGCCGGCTCACCGAGCCAGACTCCTGGCTGAATTTATCAAAAAGATGTTTTAGGTACGAATCATCCATACCAACTCCCGTATCAATAACTTCTATTTGAATTAGTTGGGCTGTATAACTATCATTTAGCAGTTTAAAAGTTAAATCGATAGATCCCTTCTCTGTGAATTTTATTGCATTGCTAATCAGGTTCAGCAATACCTGATTTAACCGGTAAGGGTCGCCGATTAAAACGGGCGAAATATTTGCGTCAAAATAAGAGCTGTGAAGTGTAAGACCTTTTTCCTCCGCTTTATGCGCCAGTACCTGTATAACCCTATTAACTGAATCTTTTGGCTCAAAGCCAATATTTTCGATATTCAGTTTACCGGCTTCAATTTTTGAAAGATCGAGTATATCATTAATTATTATCAATAGGTTTTCTGAGGCTGAGTGAATAACATCAAGGAAGAATAGTTGTTCGGTAACAAGATTTGTTTTTAACAGCTGGTTAGTCATGCCCATTATGGCATTCATTGGCGTTCTAATCTCATGGCTCATATTAGCGAGAAAAACCTCCTGTGTGTGCGCTAAATTTTCAGCATTTTTCCTAGCTTCTATTAATTCGGCTTCCTGTTTCTTTTGGTCGGTTATGTCTAAATGGATACCGATAGAGCCAACCAGTTTGCCTTTGTCATTATATCGTGGTGCCCCACTAATCAACCACCATTTTTCTTCCCCCTTTTTATTTAATAGTTTTACCTGGTAAGCATCAGCAATCCCGCTTTTACGTAATTTTTGTTTTTCTTTAAAAACATTCTCGTTATCGCCCTTAGTTAGCAATAGCGAAGCGTTTTTACTCAATAGTTCATCGAGGGTATAACCGCTCATTTCGCAAAACGTATTATTAGCAAAGGTGATCAATTCATCATTATCTACTTCAACCAAACCAAGGTTCATATTGGCTATTATGTTGCGGTATTTTGCCTCGTTAATTTTTAAGGTTTCTTCAATATTTTTTCTTTCAGTAATATCCTGCATAAAGCCGGTAAATACTTTTGCACCACTTTGAGCGATATATGAAAATGATGAATGTACCCCCTGCCATTTAGTGCCTACCCCCGGAATGGTTAATTTCGATTCATCATAAAACGGCTCCAATGTATTTTTGCTGTGTTTGTTTTTTTTGAGAATCCTTTCTCTGTCTTCAGGTTGCACATATTTTAAATAGTCTTCAAAATCTTCTGCTTTAATCCCAAATATCCTTTCAATAGCCGGGCTTATATATCTCAAACCTTCTGTACCATCGGGCCTGAATTCATATTCATAAATCACACCCGGTATATTTTCAGAAAGCGATTTAAATTGCTTAACGCGTTGTTCCAATTCCGTTTCGGTTTGTTTTATTTTCGAAATATCTGTGTGGGTACCGCTTATCCTTAAAGGTTTTCCATTTATATCGTATTCAATTACAGCACCTCTGTCTAATATCCATTTTATGGCGCCATCGGTATTAACTACGCGGTACTCCATACTATGCGAATCAATTAATCCGGCCTGGTAATTTAGATAGGTTGTTTTAAGCTGTTTTAGTTCTTCGCTGGTAAGAACGTCCCACCAAAACATTTCGCTGCCGCTAATTTTGTGAAGTACAAACCCCGGGTCGCTGCTGGTTTTTGAAAAAATGGTTTTCCCTGTTTGTAGGTTGTGCTCCCAAACATTGTCTCCTATTTTTTCAAGCGCAAGCCTGAATCTTGCTTCTGATTCTTTAATCAGTTCTGATGCATTTTTTTCGCTGGTGATATTTTCTTCAACCGCAAAAAAACCTATTAATCCTCCGTTTGAATTGCGTATGGGTTGCCCTTGTATTCGTAACCAATATGCTCCGCCGGATTTGGAATAATTTAAAATTTCGGTATTAAATGGCAAGCCATCATTAATTTGGTTTTTTAAATAAGCTATTGTGTTTGGATCGGTATCGGGGCCTTGTAATAAATGCCCAGGCTTTTTATTGATTGCTTCGTTAAACGAGTAACCTGTTAGTTTGGTAAAGCTTTTATTAACCCAGGTAATTAGTCCTTTTTCATCTGTTAATATTACAGGGTTAAGATTATCTTCTGCAATTTTTGACAGTACTTCAAGTTTCTCTTCTTTTTGCTTTTCCAGGGTTATGTCTTCAACTATGGCAAAACACCTCGCTTCTCCGTTGTTGCTTTTATATAATTTCCCGTTTACCCGTCCCCAAAACCAGGTACCATCTTTTCTGTAATGTATTAGTTCTTCGGTAAATGAGCTTTTTTTGCCAATGGATTTTGCAATACGTGTTAATATCAAATCATCAGTTAACGGTCCCCGGCAAAAATCAAGTGTCATCCTCCCTATAATTTCATCGTAGCTATATCCGGTTAGCCTGCAAAAGCTTTCATTTACCCAAAATATTTTCCCCTCTACATTGTTAAATACTACCCCATTATCATTTGAGCTCGCCACCAGCGAAAGTTGTAATAAATCTTGTACGATCCCTTCCCGGGTGCAATCCTCATTTTTTAAATTGGTAATATCCATTTTTTAGCAACTCTAATTCCTTAAGTAGCTAAAAACTATACCAAGTGAAATGTAAAAGTATATGCTATTGATAATGAGGCATATATAATATATTATTTGAGAATTGTATCCAAAATATGGAAATAATTCTCAAATATGGAACCTTTTAGTTTAATTCACCGCTTTGAATCATTTTGTAAATTGTACTCTTGCCAATATCAAGTGCCTGGGCAGTGGCAATTACATCATCATTGTATTTTTTAAGATATATTTTAATAATCTCGCATGTTTGTTCACGCAAGGTTTTGCCATCCATTACAAATACATCATCTTTTTGGGTTGAGTTAAAGGTAATGTCATCTGCCTTAATTTCGTTATTGTCACACATCACGGCTGCTAAATCAATTATGGCTTTTAGCTCCCTCACATTTCCGGGGAAGCGGTAATTCAATAATTTGTTTTTTGCTTCCTGTAATATGGTTATGGCGCCCATTTTATTTTGCCTGGCAAAGTCATCAGCAAAGTGCTTTGCAAGAATTAATATATCATTTCCACGTTGTCTTAATGGTGGCAGCTCAATTGGTAAACCGATTATCCGATAATAAAGATCTTCCCTGAAATTTCCTTTTTTAACTTCCTCTGCCAGGTTTTTATGAGTAGCCACAATTACGCGGATATCCAATTTGATTTTTTCGTTGCCACCAACTCTTACTACTTCACGTTCCTGCAAAACGCGTAATATTTTGCTTTGAACGGCTAAATCAAGTTCAGCAATCTCATCCAAAAAAATGGTACCGCCGTTGGCCTCTTCAAATTTGCCTGTTTTACGGGATATGGCACCGGTAAAGGCTCCTTTTTCATATCCAAACAGTTCGCTTTCAATTAATTCGCGTGGTATTGCAGCCATGTTTACCGGTACAAAAGCCTTTTTTTTACGGTCTCCATTATAATGTATGCCCTTTGCAACCACTTCTTTTCCTGTGCCGGTTTCGCCTGTGATGGATACGTTTATATTTGTTTTGGATGCCTTTTCCATCATTGCAAAAATCTTCTTTAAAGCATCACTCTGCCCGATAATAGTTTTTTCAAACGAAAACTTTTGTCCAAGCTCTTCCCGCAGTGTTTCCACTTCTTTTTTTAATGATTGTGTTTCCCGTATTTTGATAATACTGTTCCATAACAAATCTTTGGTCGATTCATCTTTTACCAGGTAATCACTAACTCCCATCTTTAACAAACTAACAGCCACGGCAATATTCTCCTGCGAACTTATCATGATAACCGGAATCTGAGAATTTACTTCCCTTATCTTTTGATAAAGCTTGTCGCCAAGCATATCCGGCAGTGAAAAATCAAGGGTTATTAAATCGGGTTGCAGGTGTAA
>JABDEQ010000099.1:0-7431 GCA_013286985.1 Bacteroidota bacterium
CTTGTTAACTTTTATCGGCCTCAAAATGCTGGGCGCCAATTATCCCCCAAAAAAGAACCTTGTGGTAATGTTTTGGCTCCACAGCAAAAGCAGTAAAAATGAGTACGATGACAAATATATTATCAACCGATAGGGCATATTCAACCACGTAGCCGGTGATAAACTCCGTAGCCAGGTTCTTTTGGTATAGATTTAAACTGCCGGTAAAATCAGCAGGGTTAAGTTTAAGGTTATGGAAATTATCGGTATTAATTTGTTGCAGCGTGGCAAAGCTGTTTACATTATGTAACAGGTAGCCATAATTGAATAAAAAGACGTAAAAAACGAGAGCAAAGGTGATCCAAACCAGGCTCATAATGCCCGCTTTTTTTATGCTTACCGGTTTGCTGGTACTGGCAAACAGACCCAGATCAAGCGCAAGCATGATGAGAATAAAAAGTATAAAGGCCGAAATGAAAATTAATTCACTGTGCATTAATTATTTATTGCGTTCGGTTGTAAAGCGTACCAGTTGTTCCAACCCAATGCGGGCCTCGCCTTCGGGAAATGTGTTGAGTATTTCAAAGGCTTCGTCCTGGTATTTTTTCATTTGGGTTTCAGCATATTCAAGGCCGCCGCTTTCTTTCACAAACCGGATAATACGGGCTATTTTTTCAGGATCATCATTATGGTTCTTAACCAGGTTAATCATCTCCTTTTTAAGCTTAGACGGACTGTTATTAAGCGAATAGATTAAAGGCAGTGTAACTTTCTTTTCCTTAATGTCGATACCCAATGGTTTGCCAACATCATCGGTGCCAAAATCAAACATATCGTCCTTAATCTGAAAGGCGATGCCGATTTTTTCACCAAAAAGGCGCATTTTTTCGATAGTGGCATCGTCAGCACCTGCTGAAGCAGCACCGCACTCGCAGCAGGAGGCAATTAACGAAGCTGTTTTCTGCCTGATCACCTCGTAGTAAATGGGCTCCTCAATATCCATTTTGCGCACTTTTTCTACTTGCAGCAATTCGCCCTCAATCATTTGGCGCATGGCTTCGGATACAATTCTCAGGAATTTAAAGTCGTCATTTTTGATAGACAGCAGCAAGCCTTTTGACAACAGGAAATCGCCCACCAAAACAGCTATTTTATTTTTCCAGAGCGCATTGATAGAAAAGAAACTGCGGCGCTGGTAGGAATTATCTACCACATCATCATGTATCAATGTAGCCGTATGTAAGAGCTCAACAAGGGCAGCCCCCCGGTGAGTAGATTCATTGATACCGCCACAAATGCTGGCCGAAAAAAACACAAACATGGGCCTTATCTGTTTGCCCTTACGCTTAACAATATAATGGGTAATACGATCAAGCAGTGGCACTGAGCTTTGCATGGAAGACTTGAACTTTCCTTCAAAAACGTCAATATCAGCAGCGATGGGTTTCTTAATCTCGTTGATGCTCAGCATTGAAACAAAACATGCTTTTAATGTATAAGGCCGCATTAACGGCATTCAACAGCAAACATAAGTTAAAATTATTTATCTGCATTAATGCCCGGCGAATTTATGTTGATGTGATGACGCGTGAAGAGTTGTTAATAGAAGGGCTAAACAGGCCGTTATTTTTAGTTTGATTAAACCAATGGTTTAGTTTTCACTCTATTACTATAACAACACCAAAGAAGAAAAAAATGAAAATCAAAATATTTGGAGGTTTATTAATAGCCATATTAGCTATTACCTCAATGGCCCAGGCACAAACCCGCACCCTGGTTATTAACCATAGGGAACATAATCAAAATCGCAGAATTAACCAGGGTGTACGCAGCGGGGAACTAACCCGCAACGAAACCCGCCACCTGCGCAACGACGAAAGGCGGATAAGGGATCAAAAACGCGCCGACAAAGCCAGCGGGCATGTAACCTATGCCGAACGCCGCCAGCTGCGTCACGAAGAGAATTACACCAGTCGGGCTATTTACCGCGACAAGCATAACGACAGGGTAAGATAATGGTTGTATAGTATATAGTGAGTTAAGTTTTCATGCGGCGCTCCGGTTATTTAACCGGGGCGCTTTTTTATTACGGGCGAAAGCAATATTATTTTACCTTTGCAATCCGAAATTAAAACAGGAGAGGTGTCTGAGTGGTCGAAAGAGCACGCCTGGAAAGTGTGTATACTCCAAAAGGGTATCGAGGGTTCGAATCCCTCCCTCTCCGCCTTCGCCCGCCGAAGCGGGCTACGGCGGATGAAATCCGCCAGTAGACTGCGAAGGTGGGCTTCGCTCGCCTTGCAGGATGTTTGTGGGGGCTTCTCCCACTAAGTGAGATTCAACTGATGAAATCCGCCAGTAGATTGCGAAAACGAGCCGCTTGCCGCAGAGGAAGCCGATGAAATTAAAAATTTAAAGCCCGAGGAAATTTTATGTTTCATCGGGCTTTTCTTATTTTAGTAGCCAACCAAAAACCTGATGTGGTACTTCGTTTACATCCACCCATAATTCAAGATTTCATATGAACATACAGGAGCAAATTGATGAGTACATTACCAGCCAGTCTGAACCAAAGCGCAGTGACATGCAAACTTTGCATATGCTCATGCTTCAAGTATTGCCAGAAGGCAAATTATGGTTCGATAATGGTAAAAACAGTGAAAATAAAACCGTTAGTAACCCCAATATAGGCTATGGATTTTACACCATAAAATATGCTGATGGAAAAACCAGGGATTTTTTTCAAATTGGTTTGAGTGCAAACACAACAGGTATCTCTGTCTATATCATGGGTATCAAAGATAAGACCTACTTAGCCCAAACATATGGAAAAGAAATAGGCAAGGCGAGCGTGACCGGGTATTGCATTAAGTTCAAAAATTTAAAAGATATAAACGTTAACATACTTGAAGCGGCAATACGATACGGGATTGAGGCTACGGGTGAAAATTGAATTCAAACGAAGTTTAAGTAACGAAGCGGAAAAGTCACGCCCAGCTTTAGGCTTGCACTGGATACTCGCGACAGAAAAGAGTATTACAAAGCCCTTTCTTATTTTTCTTTACAAAAGTTTTTGGTATATTTAAAAAACCAGACCCTTATCAACATGAAATTCATTTTTGCAATTTGCATGCTATTTATTACACAACTGACATTTTGCCAAAGCCAACAAATTAAAAATAAAGCGGCGACTATCGTTAAAAAATGTTTTTTGATCGGTTGCAAAACAGGTAGTGCGTTTTCTTGGACAAAGTCGGGCAATGACTCAGGAGTAGGCGTTTATTCAATCTTTGAAATAAAAGGATTAAACTGGGAAATTAAAACAGAAAAACTGACCGCAGCAGATAGTCTAAACGGCTATTCGTGGAGAGGGTATATCAAGTTGAGAGCGCAGGTGTTTCGTGAATTTGAAATTTTTGGCCAAAATGTTAATGATGTTTCAACACATAACAAGATTTGGAATAAATGGCATGATTTTCCCAATGGATATTACATAATTACTATAGAAAAGATAAATGGAATATGGAAGGATTACGAAGTGTCTGGGCGTAATGCCATTCAAATCGCTGGTTCCACTGGCCCAACATGCGAGGATATCAAGCGAGAAACAAAACTGTAAGATTGTAATTAATATCAAGCTAAAGCTGCACACATTTTAAGCCCGAGTTGAAAACTTACACTACAGCATAAACCCTTTCAAATACAACTTGCCTACCCGCCCCCAGCTTTCCGATGCATCCTGGAGAATTTTCCAGAGACCTTTTTCAGTGGTTGTTTTACCTTTTTTTGGGGGTACCAGGTCGTTTTGCGTAATATTACCTTCAGTAACTTTGGTAGCAAACCAGGTAATATTTTCATGCGGGAGGGCAACACCTAAAATCATTCCCGGCAGGCCGGTAAAAGACTCGGGACCTCCTGGTACCGGTATGTGTGTGGTGTAAAACGCAACAACATAAATAGAGTCCAGGTAAATGCCGTTTGCCCTGCGGCAGGTATAACCCGCTATGGTGCGTGTTTCATCAGTTATTTTCCACTTAATTTTACGCACGCTGTCTTTAACCAGGTAGGTTTGTTCAAATACCTTTTTCTGGTCCGCATAACTTTTGGCAGTGAGGTCGGTAAAAATGGTATTAAACTGGTTTAACACGGGGCTGTCGTTCATTATTGCATTTGGGGGCAAATCAGCCTCGTTGGGTGTATACAGCGTTTTATTATCACTAAATACCAGCTTTGCGGTTAGTACTCTGAACTGGGGGTTATTCTTCTTGTAGTAATCAAACGAGGGCTGCATCCAGGCCTCGTTATCTTTATTAATAGCTTTTTCAATAACGGCATATGCATTTGCGCGGCGCTCAAATTCAATGGTGCCCGAGGTGGTAAAGTGAGCATGCTGCGCCTGGGAGCCAATTGCCAGCCACGATAAAATTGCGCATAATATGATTTTCTTTTTCATAATGTGATTATTTAGCTGCGCCCACGGCCATTTTTGTAAAATCGTAATTGATGGTAAGCATAAAATACCGCTTCAGCGTATTGTAGCTGGTTTGGGTAATCAGGTTACCCTGAGCAACACGGCTGAAGCCTGAGCTTTGGTTAAGCAAATCGTTTGCCCATAGTTCGACTGATAAATTATCGTTCTTGAGGAATGTTTTGATGATAAAAGGATTAAAAATAACCTGGCTGAAAGTTTGGTGAAACGATTCAGTGGCCCCATTGTACTGGTAGTTGCTGTAGGTGCCTATCTGGAATTTTCCGGGTAGGTAAATAGTGCCATCCACATCGGCACGGGCGCCCCAACCATTATTATTGATATTAGGTTGTAACGACGTTTGACTGATGGTATAGGTAGGGCCACCGGATACATAGAAATTTATCTTTCTGTCTTTATATATGGAGAAGATAAGCGTGGGATTAAACACGTAGTTTTTCGACATATTAAGCGAATCGTTGGAGTAATTGTAATAGGTGTTGCCGTTAACGTTAAGACCTACACCTATATTAAGGCCGCCGAGGTCCTTAAATTTACGACCGAAATTTAGCCCTCCATTAAAATTAGTGGTCTGTTTGCCCGGAAGGTTAAAATACTCGCTTACACTTTTTCCGGTGTTGAGGTCGTAATTAATATGATTAACAATTGGATCGGAAATGAAAGAATAAGTGCCATATACACCAAAAAATTGATCGGTAAGCACCTTGTATGATCGGTACATCACGTTGAACGTATTGGTAAAGGCCGGTGTTAGTGTTGGGTTGCCTACTATTATATTTAATGGATCGGTATTGGATGCCACGGGCTGCAATTGGTCTAACGAGGGCTGTGTGGTGGTACCGTTATAGGCAAAGCTAAACATTTTTTGCCCCGAAAAATGGTACTCAACCCTTGCCTGCGGAGCCCAGTCGATAAAGGTTCTGTCAGTTTCATCATTGGTAAACTCATCTATCTGGTGAAAATGATCGCCGGTTACGCGGGTGCCGAAGTTGAAACTAAGTTTCCCCTTTTTGTAACTCAAAACAGCGCCTGCGTGATTCAGAAACTGGTTAAATTCATAATTGCTGCTCAGGCTATCAACAAGTACATTATAATTGCCCGCAGACGATTGGTTAAAAGTATTACGATCGGCACTTGCGGTATTTACTCCGACGCCATAATTAAGTACCAGTGTAAAAGTTTTGGTAAGCGGTTCGGAATAAGTAAGATTGGTATTAAATATATTGCTTTGCAGGTTGTTGTTTTTAGCCTCGTTGATAACCTGCGTGCTGTCAAGAGCCTCTTGTGGGTTATAATAATTTATATGCGACATTAAAAAACCATTTGCCTGGCTTTGGCTATAAGCCTCGCTCACCAGGAATGATAGCGTACGGCCTGGTTTACGAAATTTTTTGGTATAAAAAGCGCTTCCGTTAAAGGCCCGCTGGTCAGCAATATTGCTCACCTGGCGGGTGCTATTGTTTACCAGTAAGTTGTTTATGGTATCGGCTGCGCTGTAATTGTCATCGGTTACGATATGTTTTAACGTTCCGTCGATCGATATTTTCAGGTTTGAGCTGGTATCCAGCTTGGTTTGATAAACAAAGCTCAGCTTTTGGCGGAATACGGAGTTATGGTAGTTTTTGTCGGAACTGGTGTTTGATACACTGCCGGGGATATTATTTTGCGTAAGCACATCATTAAGCCCGTTAATGGTTAGGGAGGCTATTTTGTAGTTGGCGTTTACGGATTGTTTATCATCATCCCACTTGCCATCGTAATGCGCGCCTGCCGATTGTGCCAGCGGGAAACCCTGCCCGCTGTAAATTCCCCCGAAAACATCCAGATCATCCGAGCTTTGGGTATTGATACTAATGCCATTGTCGGTTACATCCAGTTGGTTGCCTGCGCCGTATTTTTGTTCGTCTTCCCAGCCCAGGCCCACCTTGCCATTATTGCCCGTGGTGCCGTAAACTGAAAGCTTTTCTTTGTTCTGAAATGCATTAAGCAGCAACTGCCCCTGGTAAATACCTTCGGGACCGTCACCAGCCTGTGCCTTCCCAAAAAATGCCCTGTTTCTTGTCGGCCCTCAACTTTACGTTAAGGGTTTTTTCGGTTTTGCCATCGTCTACGCCGGTAAAAGCCGCCTGGTCGCTCTTTTTATCATATAGCTGAATTTTATCCACCATATCGGCCCGTATGTTGCGGGTCACCAATGTAGGGTCATCGCCAAAAAACTCTTCTCCGTCAACCAAAACTTTGCTTACAGTCTGGCCCTCGGCGGTAATTTTGCCATCCTTGTCAACCGTTATTCCGGGCAGCTGTTTCAGCAGGTCTTCTACTTTTGCATTGGGTTGAATAACATAGGCCTTCGCATTAAATTCCGTTGTATCGCCTTTTATTTTCATTTGGGAAGCGGTTCCCTTTATCATTACTTCTTTTAACAAGCGCGTTTTCAGCGTCATACTGATAGAACCAAAATTGTGCGTCTGATTTGTTGAATCGGGGCCGAATTCTTCCGTATAGTCCGCATAATCCGGATAAGACACCAATAGGATGAATTTTCCTTTTGGAAGACCTGCAACAGCAAATGAGCCATCTTTTTCGGCATACGTAAATTTCACCAATACCGAATCCTTTGCCTGCAACACAGCAACTGATGCAGTGCCCAGTTTTACGTGTTCAACGCTATCGGCTATTACACCCTTAATGGTATAATTATTTTGCGCAAATGCTGGCACAGCAAATAATGCAAAAAACATGAAAAGTAAAATTGTAGGTTTCATTAGGTTAATCGGGTAGCCCTAAGGTATAACTAAATACTTAGTAATAAAAGTGCCGTATATGTTAAATTGTGTTAAAATAGCTCAGATAGTACAATCTGAGCTATAGACTCCGAATAGAATATAAACGTTGCACGGCAAATGTAATTTAGTAATTTATTTAAGCAGAACGCTTAAATGGTTATATGTTCCGGCGGTACGCCG
>JABDEQ010000099.1:7441-7636 GCA_013286985.1 Bacteroidota bacterium
TGGGTGGGTAAGGCGCTATAAATAAATGATTTATAGTGCTTTTTGTTTATCGCAAAAGTAAAATAAAACCAAATAATCATATAGTTGTGTTGACCTGTTAGGGGCAAAAGCCAAGAGGTCATGCCAGTTAAACAAAATAAGCAAACCATAAAAAGGGATGTGAGGTTTTCGCCTTCGAATATTTGCCTTTTTGTA
>JABDEQ010000100.1 GCA_013286985.1 Bacteroidota bacterium
AGCTTTGAAGGTACCCTTGAAACTGAAGGTGATGATTTTGATAATGCAAACATTTATTTTGCATTAAATATTGATAGTATCGATACTAATCAATCTCAAAGAGATGAGCATCTGAAATCGGCTGAGTTTTTCGATGCAGCTCAATTTCCTCAAATTACTTTTAAATCAACATCATTCAAAAAAACTGATGATGATGAATTTAAACTGGTAGGCGACTTAACTGTAAAAGGAGTAACCAAAACTGTAACACTTGATGCAGAATTTGGCGGTTCAACTGATGATTTTTACGGAAATACAAAAGCCGGTTTTGAAGTAACAGGCAAAATTAACCGTAAAGATTTTGGTTTAACCTGGGATGGTGTAACCGAAGCCGGTTCTGTTGTTGTTGGTGAAGACATAAAATTGCTTATTAATATCCAGTTTGCAAAACAAAAATAATTGTTGATTTGATAAAGTTGGCGGGGTTGATCTGTTATCAATTCCGCCAATTTGATGACAAGCCATATCAAAAGCCATTTGCGAAAGCAAGTGGCTTTTTGTCTTCAATTTATTGAGGTATATTTGTATTATTATCATGCTTATAAAAATCTACCCTGAAAACCCTAACCCCAAAGCTATAGAACAGGTTGTTGAGGTGCTGCGTAAAGGTGGCCTGATCATTTACCCTACCGATACGGTTTATGGTTTGGGATGCGATATTACCAATCACAAAGCCATTGAAGCTATTTGTAAAATCAGAAACATTAAGCCAGATAAAGCGAATTTTTCTTTCATTTGCTATGATCTGAGCCATATTTCTGATTATATTAAGCCTATAGATAATGCTACCTTCAGAGTGTTAAAAAAGGCATTGCCCGGGCCGTTTACTTTTATTTTTAATGCCAGCCATAATGTACCGAAGCTACTAAGTTCAAACAAGAAAACGGTTGGTATCAGGGTGCCTGATAATAATATAGCCCGCGAAATTGTTAGGGTATTGGGTAATCCAATTCTTTCAACATCAATAAAAGACGATGACGAGATCATTGAATATTCAACCGATCCTGAATTGATTCACGAGAAGTACGAAAATTTAGTTGATATAGTAATTGATGGGGGATATGGAGAGAATGTTCCATCAACCGTTGTCGATTGTACAAATGGCGATTTCGAAATTATCCGCGAAGGCAAAGGCGAGCTGGAAATGTATTTATAAGCCAGTAACGGTTTTTAGTTTGAGGGCGCTAAATTTTCTTTATTTTTTTTTACCAGCCTGTATATCTTTTCATAGAGCTCTTTTGTATCAAATGGTTTGGATATAAAATCATTCATGCCAATTTCAATGCAATGTTCAAATTCGCCCTTAATGGTATGGGCAGACATTGCCATAATAGGGATGTCTTTTTTGCTGTCACTTAGCTCGCGTATTTTGCGGGTAGCCTCGTAGCCATCCATTTCCGGCATTTGCAGATCCATCAAAATAATATCAAAATCATTGTTTTTGTATTTCTCTAGGGCTATTAATCCGTTTTCGGCTAAATCGGTTTCAAAACCCTGCTTCTTTAATACTCTTATTACCAGCATCTGGTTTATGAGGTTATCTTCCACAACCAAAATGTTGATGCCCTTACCTTTTTGAATGGTGATTGGTGCTGGTTCAGGAATAACAATTGCAACATGGTTCTTAGCTTTTAAAAAGGAGAGTTTAAAATGAAAGTCTGATCCGAAACCGGGTTTGCTGTTAAGAAAAATTTCACCGTTTTGTAATTTTACCAATTGTTTAACAATACTTAGTCCAAGTCCCGATCCTCCAAATTTGCGGGCAGTATCATTGGTGGCCTGTTCAAAACTCTCGAATATTTTTTCCTGTTTTTCGAGCGGGATTCCTATTCCTGTGTCTTTAACTCCAAAATCAAGCAGAATGTTATCCTGGTTGTCAGTAACGCAGGTTACCGTGATATTTATTTCTCCTTTTTCTGTGAATTTTATAGCGTTTGAAACAAGATTTAATAATATTTGATTTAGCCTTACAGAATCACCAATAATCATATCGGGAATTTTATTGTCTATGTGATGCTTTAAATCAACACCCTTTTGTTTTGATTTAGGTTCCATCATCAGTATGGTAGTATGAACGATGTCCCTTAAATTGAATGGCATATTATCAAAAACAATTTTACCGGCCTCCATTCTCGAAAAATCGAGGATGTCATTTAAAATAACTAATAGGTCATCGCCTGATTTAATGATTATATGGATAAATTCCTGTTGTTCTTTAGTTTCGAGAGATTCTTCCAGCAATTTTGCGAAGCCGAGAATGGCGTTCATCGGCGTTCTTATCTCATGACTCATTTTAGCCAGGAAAAGTTGTTTTGTCTTTTCGGAAGCTTCGGCTCTTTCTTTCTCTTTTTTGAGTTTTTCTTCCGTCTCTTTAAGTTCTTTTATATTGCGGGTACTGTGTTCAAGTGTGTCAATCATCTGGTTAAATGAGGTAGCCAGAATACCGATTTCATCACGCGAATAAACTTTTACTCTTGTCTCCAACGAGCCTTTACCAATAAGTGTAGCGCCATCAATTATGGCTTTAATGCCCTTTTCTATGCTGCGGCTTACAGAAATGGTTATTAATATACTTGTGGATCCAATTGTGAGTGACAAGGCAAGCAGTAAACGCAATACAATACCCTCCAGCCACCTGGACCCTTCTCCAAGCGTGAATGAAAAATCATCTTCAAGTTTTGTAAGATTTCTGTTTATACTTTCGGCCTTGCTCAGTTCTTTATCAATCTCATCCTGTGTGGCCGTTTTGGAAAGTATCATGCTATGCAGCTTATCACTGATAGCAATTAATTGTTCCATTGTTTCTTCGGCCTGCCCCCAAATAATAATAACCTTACGCAAATAGTAAACGTTGTGAAAACGCCTGAGCAAGCTAATCATTCCATCTACATCAACACGTTCGTTGCGCCCTTCAATAAATCCTTGCCGGGCAATGTTCAAATCGGGCTTTGGTTTCAGTAATTCAAGCCGGGTTTTATTGTCGCCGTAAGGCACTTTTAAAAAATTACGAAAGTCCTGATAATCTTTTTCATTATGCGAATGTCCGTATACCAGTAAACTATAAATGGCATCTTTCTGCGCCTTTGACCATAATCCTTCACCATTTACAAAGGATCTAACAGATGTTAGTGTGCTAACAGAAAACCATAAGGTGCATAGTTCAACGGTAACCAATAGGGCCATTATACCAACCGTGAAATACAATTTCCTGGCAATAGATATATCTTTTAGTCTCTTCTGCAAGAAAGATATCAGCATCTTAGAAGGATTTAGGTATAAAATTAATATTTATAATGAATTATACGAAAGTTGTTAATTAATAGTTTATGATAAATGATATTATTTAATAATTATTTTTGCTATAAAGTCAATTGTTTATTAAGCATTTAAACAGCACAGGAATAATATCCCCACGTTTATATTGACCAATACTTAATAGTATTATAGTGAAATGAAAATGCAATTTCCGTGCTACATTTTAGCATGCACAAGCACAGCGGCATGGTGAGTTGCCGATATGGTTAGGTGGGATGAATTACAAAAGGTGTGTTTGCCCCGGGTGGCCTAAAAATATATTAACTCGGCCTTATTGATTGAATAAACCCTGGTATCATATCTAAATAATTTTCCGTTCCTAATAATCTTACAAAGGCACTTCCTACAATAGCTCCCCGGGCATATGCGGTTGCCTTATTGAATGATTTGGAATCCGAAATACCAAAGCCAATTATAGCCGGATTGTTTAGCTGCATGGCCTTAATGCGTTTGTAATAGTCTTCAATATTATCAGATATCTGCAGGTTACCCCCGGTTATTGATGACGATGAAAGCAAATAAATAAAGCCGTTACTTAGCCTGTCTATCTTACGGATGCGATCATCGGATGTTTGGGGCGTAACGAGGAAAATATTACTCAAATTATTTGTTTTAAAATAACCGGCATACAACGTTTCGTACTCATACATAGGCAAATCGGGGACAATAATGCCGTCGATACCTATTTCAGCCGCTTTTTTACAGAAGTTTTCTACACCATATTGAACCATTGGATTCACATATCCCATTAACAGAACAGGGATAGTTACCCGTTTACGTAATTCGGCCAATTGGTCGAACAATAAATGCAGATTCATGCCATTTTCTAACGCTACCTCTGAACTGTGCTGGACTGTAGGCCCATCGGCAACCGGATCGGAGTAGGGAAAGCCTATCTCCAAAAAATCAACGCCAGCCTTCTCTAAAGCTTCAGCAATATCTATCGTAGTATTAATTTCAGGATACCCTGCCGTAAAATATATTGATAACAGGTTATCCTTTTTTGAATTGAAAAGCTGATTTAAACGGTTCATTGTTTAGTTTGTAGTTGATGGTTTATAGTTCATAGCCAAACTATGATGTTAGAAATTGAAATATTTAATGTAAGTGTCCAGATCTTTGTCGCCCCGGCCGGAAATGCAGATTACTACATTATCTGTTTGTTTAAATTGCATTTTTTCTAAGTGGGCAAGTGCGTGGGCGGTTTCAATAGCCGGAATAATACCCTCCAGTTGTGAACAAAGTAAGCCGGCCTGTAACGCTTCATCATCAGTAATACTTACATATTGCGCACGGTTAATTTTATATAAGTGTGCGTGCTGCGGCCCAATTCCAGGGTAATCAAGCCCGGCAGAAATTGAATAAGGTTCAACTACCTGACCGTCATCTGTTTGCATCAGTATGGTGCGACTGCCGTGTAAAACACCTTCGCGGCCCAGGGAAGTTGTTGCGGCCGAATGCCCGCTGTTCACGCCTTTACCCGCTGCTTCTACAGCAACCAATTTCACACTTTCATCATCCAAAAAATGATAAAACATACCCATAGCATTACTGCCACCGCCAACACAAGCCATAACGTATTGCGGTAAATCGTTCCCGGTTTTTTCCAGCAGTTGTTTTTTGGTTTCTGCGGATATAATTGACTGAAAGCGCGCTACCATATCAGGATAGGGATAAGGCCCAACCACAGAGCCGATGATGTAATGCGTATCAACCGGGTTGCCTATCCAATCGCGCAGGGCTTCGTTGGTGGCATCTTTTAAAGTTTTACTGCCCGAAGTTGCCGGAATAACTTTTGCACCCAGCATTTTCATCCGCGAAACATTGGGTGCCTGGCGGGCCATATCAATTTCGCCCATATAAACCACGCATTCAATGCCCATTAAAGCACAAACGGTTGCTGTTGCTACGCCGTGCTGGCCGGCGCCGGTTTCGGCGATGATACGTTTTTTACCCAAACGTTTTGCCAAAAGAATTTGTCCGATTGCATTATTGATCTTATGCGAACCCGTATGGTTCAAATCTTCGCGTTTAAAGAAGATATTGGCACCATGTTTTTCAGAATATCGTTTGGCATGATATAAGGGTGAGGGCCGCCCAACATAATTCTTTAAAAGATCATCAAATTCGGCCTTAAAGCCTGCATCATTTATAATAGCTAAATATTGCTGGCGTAATTCTTCAACGTTTGGATATAGCATTTCTGGAATATAGGCTCCTCCAAAATCTCCGTAATAACCATGTTCATTAACTCCGTAATTCATTAGTCTATGTTTTGTTTAATGATGTCAAATGCTTTTTTTAATTTTTCTATATCTTTTACCCCGGGCGACAGCTCAAATTTGCTGTTGAGGTCAACGCCGTAGAATTGGGGATGATAAATGCTTTTTACAGCTTCAATATTCTCCAAACTCAAACCACCGCTTAAAAAAAACGGAATTTCCATTTCGTATTTATCAAGCATGTTCCAATCGAAAGCAATACCCGATCCACCATGGGTCTTTGTTTTGGTATCAAAAAGGAATAAATCGACTTTGTTTTTGTATTTATCCAATTGTTTAAAATCAAAATCGTTATCAATTCCGAATGCCTTGATCACTATGGCTTTATCCCGGAGCGATTTGCAAAATGCAGGTGTTTCATTTCCATGCAGCTGTACAAAATCAAAGTCATACTGATCAATTATACTGCTTATTGTATTTGCATTCTCATTAACAAAAACCACAGTTTTATTGATGTGCGAAGGGATCAGTTCAAGCGCATCTAAAGATAAATCACCTACAAACCTCGGAGAATCGCCATAAAATATAAATCCCATATAGTCGGGATTTAAAGCCACCACAGCACTTATGTTTTCAGGATCTTTTAATCCACAAATCTTTATCTTCATTTTAGTTTTCAACTAAAGTTTCAAAGCTTTTAAGCGCTTTTTTACTTGTAAGAGCCTCTTCTGCCTCGTAAAAACTATCGGCGAAGCTTTTTGCCGGGGTAATGGTTTTTATAGCTAATGCAGCGTTGCATAAAACAACATTGTTTTGTGCGGCGGTTGCATTGCCACTTAACACCGTCATAAAAATATCTGCCGATTCTTTCACGCTATTCCCACCTAATATTTCATTTGGATTCAGCTGTTTAAAACCCAATGCCTCAATGCTATTTATTTTTTCGCCTTCGGCAGAGAATGTTTTAAAATCGCAGGTCAATGAAACCTCATCGTAGCCATCCAATGCGTTTAAAATGGTATAGCGCGTATTTGATTTTTGATACAGATAAGCATAAACTCTGGCCAGCTCCAGGTTAAATACGCCAACCAGCTGATTTCCGGGTTTTGCCGGATTTACCAGCGGCCCCAACATATTGAAGAATGTTTTAACACCTAATTCCTTACGGATAGAGGCAACAGTTTTCATAGCCGGATGAAATAAAGGCGCATGCAAAAAGCAAATATTGGCGTCATCGATATTGGTTTTCAATTTATCAGTATCATTAGTAAACTGATAACCCAAAAACTCCATCACATTTGATGAACCACAACCTGATGAAACACCATAATTGCCATGTTTAGCCACTTTATAGCCCGCGCCTGCAACCACAAAAGAGGCAAGGGTTGATATATTGAATGTATCTTTTCCATCGCCACCGGTGCCGCAAAGGTCAATTACTTCATCAGTTTCCAGGTCAATAGGCAGGCATAGCTCCAGCATGGCATCACGAAAACCTTCCAGTTCGTTCACGGTAATGCTGCGCATGCAATAGGCCGTCATAAAAGCCGCCATTTGCGAGTTGTTGTATTTGCCTTGCGCAATAGCCGTCAAAATATCTTTTGATTGCTCGCGGGTAAATGTTTTGTGTTCAAAAAGATGATTTAATATTTGTTTCATAGCCGGGTATAAAAAAAGGGTTACCATAACTGGCAACCCTTCTGAATATGTTAAAAAAACAAAAATATTAAATCATCTTTTTGAACACAAAACATTTACCCGCGAGCAATCAAAAGATATTTTGACATGATAAGTTAATTAAGTACGTGGGTGACTTTGGTAAATAATTATTAAATTACTTAGCTTATATCAATATAAATAATCAGTTGCCTGCTTAACATCTATCCGCTATGGCTATACACCAACATAAAATAAATCCGGAGGATGATCTGGGCTTTGGCCCGCAGCCGGTAATCAAGAATAAGCCGTTAATTAATAAAGATGGCACACCAAACGTAAAAAGGATAGGCCTGCCATTTTTTAATACTGCCAATAATTACCACAACTTAAT
>JABDEQ010000101.1 GCA_013286985.1 Bacteroidota bacterium
AACAAACAATGAAAGTAAATTTAACAAAGTTCAAATCGCTCAGTTCAGTCCGACAACTGACACGTGAGAAATGGGCGCTTGGAGCAACCATTTTTGGAGGAAAAATGATCGGCCTGGGGCTGGTTGTTTTAGCCATGCTGATTTTGCCAGGCCTTATCGGTACATCAGCACACGCCGCGGCAACCCCACCAAAACCAACTGATCTGGAAACATCAATGATGAATTCAATCGATACAGTTTGGACATTGGTTGCAGCGTTTTTAGTGTTTGCCATGCAGGCGGGTTTCGTAATGCTTGAAGCCGGTTTTGCCCGCAAGCGCGAAACAGTAAACGTATTAATGGAATGTATTTTTGATACTTGCTTATGCGGTGTATTGTTTTACGCTATAGGTTACGCATTTATGTTTAGCACAGGTAACGGATTTATCGGTTATCATTGGTTTTTCCTTCAGGGAACTCCTGATCTATACCCTGGCACCGGCGTTCCGGTAATTGCGCATTGGATATTCCAATATGCTTTTGCTGATACTTGCTCAACTGTGGTTTCAGGAGCGATGATTGGCCGTACCGGTTTCCGTGGCGATATTCTTTACAGTATAGGTATTACAGGATTTATTTATCCAATTATAGGTCACTGGGCCTGGGGACCTGATGGCTGGTTAGCTACCATGGGTACTGCCGGACATTTCTTCACCAGCTTAGGACAAGGTTTCCGCGATTTTGCAGGTTCAACTGTGGTTCACACCATTGGTGGTATGGCATCATTAGCAGGAGCGGTAGTTTTAGGGCCACGGATAGGGCGAATATTTGCACGGGACGGCGGTGGTATGCCTCCGGGCCACAATTTGCCAATGGCTGCTGTAGGTGGTTTCATCCTATGGTTTGGCTGGTATGGTTTTAACCCGGGCAGTACACTTTCAGCTATGGATGCTATAGGCATAGGCCGTGTTGCTACCAACACTACGCTTGCAGCTTGCGGTGGCGGTATAACAGCTATGTTTGCTGCACTTTGGTGGGGTGAAACAAAAACTAAATTTGATTTAGGATTTACCGTTAACGGCTTCCTTGCAGGTTTGGTTGCTATTACCTGCCCTTGTTACTGGGTGAGCCCGCTTGGCGCAACTATATTAGGTGGCGTTGCTGGTTTCGTAGTATTTGGTGGTGTTAAATTATTGGAATACTTACGTATTGATGATCCAATCGGAGCTGTTCCGGTACACGGTTTTGCCGGTATCTGGGGTACATTATCATTAGGTTTATTTGCAACAGGCGAATTTGGAGTTACCGGCCCTTATGGCGCCGACAATTCTGCACCTAACCTGGTAAAAGGATTATTTTACGGAGGCGATGCCAGTATATTGAAGGCACAGGCCATAGGTACATTTACTATTGCTATAGCAGTATTTGTTGTAACCTGGATTATGATGAAGGCGGTTATGATGCTGCCACATCCATGGAAACTGCGTGTTGAAGAGAAAGGTGAAACAGGAGCAGGAGGTTTGGATATGTTCGATCACGGTATCGACGCATACCCTGCACAGGATGATGACATCAGTTTAAGCGGCCTGTTTGAAAAAGGCGCTAAGGTTACCGCTTAATTTGTAGCCCATAATATTATAGCCCTTGTGCGATTGGTTAAATTAATCAATTTTCCATCCGCAACAACCAATTGCACAAGGGTTTCTTTATTTTATTAGTATAAAAATTATTAAAGCTAACTGCTGAATTAAACCGCCATTTAATTCAGGTAGGGATATTCTATGCAATAAATTTTAAAATTCAATCAATCAAACCAAACTATTAATTTTTCCTTATCAAACAATTGTCATGAAAAAAAGACTTTTACTTTTAAGCTTATCTGCTGCTACACTTTTAACTTACAAAGCTCAGGCAGCTGTTACTTTGCCAACCGACACTGGCAAAACAGCAGCGGCTCCTGCGGCTCCAGCAGCTCCGGCTCCGGCACCTGATGCGCCTTTGGTGTTTTCGGGTTCGGTAGATACTTATTACAAATATGATTTTTCGGGCCACCCAAACATCCCAACAAGCTTTGCCTCTGATCAGAATTCAATATCTATCGGCATGATTGATCTGGGTTTGAAAAAAACAGTAGGTAATGCATCATTTGTTGGCGAATTATCATTCGGCCCGCGTAATGATCAGTCTATCCCAACTGCCGGATATCATATCCAAAACTTATATGTAAATTATAATCTTACATCTAAGTTTAGCTTAACAATGGGTTATATGTCAACCTTTATTGGGTATGAAGTAATATCGCCTGCGGCTAACTTTAACTACTCAACTTCGTACTTGTTTACAAATGGACCTTTCCAGAATGCCGGCTTTAAAGCTACTTACGCATTTTCTGATAAGGTTAGTTTAATGGCCGGTATTTTTAACGACTATTGGAATACCTATAAATCGGCCGACAGGGTTAATACCTTTGGCGCGCAGTTAACAGTAACTCCTGTTAAAAACTGGACCGCTTACATTAACTTTATATCGGGCCCATCAAACGGAACTGAAATCGACCTTACTACTGCCTATCAAATTACTGATGCCTTTAAACTGGGCTTAAATGCTGCTGATTTTTCAGCCTCAAACGGTTTTACCGGTGGTTTTGCCGGTGTTGCCCTTTATCCTCAGTTAGCGGTATCTAAAGTGGTTACTTTAGGTTTAAGAGGTGAGTATTTTAAAGACAAAGCAGGTACCTATGGCGCTCCTGTAGCTCAAGGTGGTGCCGGTTTAGTTGCCGGTCCGCTGCCTGGTGATGACGTAACCGGAATTACTTTTACTGCGAATATTAAGGCAGGTCCGTTAACACTTATTCCTGAAATAAGATTTGACAATACTTCTAAAAGTGACATATTTACTAACAGCAGTAATGTGGCTACAAGCTCAGCTTCACAGTTTGTACTTGCAGCCGTGTATGCTTTCTAAATCTTAATAACAATTTTATTTAAAAGCCGTGCTGATTTATCAGTGCGGCTTTTATCTTTATAACATGAAAACATTATTACTTACGCTGTTTAGCATATTACTGGTCAAAGTTTCATCGGCACAAAGCGATTTGCTATCGTTTGATGAGCATAATAAATATATCTATTACCAGGTAGTTGATATGCCGGCTATGTCTGTTGATACTTTGCATGCCCGTGGATTGAACTTTTTAAAGGCCAGCTATGCTAAGATGAAAGTAAAACCAGCCGGAGTAAATAATTTGAACGGACAGGGTAAGTTTTTGGTTTATGGCGGCTTATCGGTACTGAAACACGAGAAGGGTGAAATTGATTATGTTTTAAATGTTGAGTTTAAAGATCAAAAATACCGGTTTTGGTTTACTGATTTTACGTTTACCCCTTATGAGCGCGACCGTTATAATAATTATGTCCCTAAGCTGGGTACAGTTATTCCGTTAGAGAGTGCGCAGGATAAATTAGATAAGAAAGATGCTACCGGCTATTTGGATGAAGCGGGCGCATTTTGCAAGCAATTTGCTGATGGCTTAAAGCAATATATACTGCATGTTCCGGTTGCTGCGCCGAAAAAAGAAGAAAATACCAAAAAAGTGGTGACAGACAAGTGGTAAGTTAAAGACACAATGTTGCATTTGTTTGTCATTTTATTAATAAACTAAGCCTATAGGTGTAAAATATACAACTAACTATATAGTTGATTGAAAGAATATCAAAAGTATAACTTTTAGCAATATTAAATATTTTGAAATCGTTTAATATTAAAATTAAATTTCAATCACTATGCTTATCTCAAAATTTGATTTGTACAGGACCGAGTGGCTCGATCTTGTATTTGAAAACCGCAACAAGTCTTACGGCGCTTATGAATTAAGGCAGCATCATGGCAGCAACATGGTTAAGGCTATGGGGATTACCTTTTTAACCATCTCAGTTGCTTTTGGCGCAAGCTTACTGTTTTCAAAACAGCCGGAAGCAATTAAACCTCCCAATGAGACAGTTATTACCGTAATTCAGCCTCCGGTTACCGCTATAAAACCTCCGGAGGTAACTAAACCAGAAAAGCCATTAAAAGCCGAAGTTGAAAAACCTGTAAAAATGACTCAGAACCTGCCACCGGTTGTCGCTCCTGACCCGGTAGCTATGGAACCAGTGAAAATCGTCGACCTAAATGGCGCCATTGGCCCAAAAACTACAGAAGGCCCTGCTGGCCCTGTTAACGTACCTCCAGCATCGGTAACTACCAGTAGTAGCGGTACTGCTCCTGCAACTGACAATGTTATACATAATATTGGGGATGGGATCGATGTGATGCCTGAGCCCGTTGGTGGTGCGGCAGCATGGGCGAAGTTTTTACAGAAAAATTTAAGATTCCCGGCTGTTGCCCAGGAAGAAGGAGAAAGCGGCAGAGTAATAGTAAGCTTTGTGATTGAGAAAGATGGTAGTTTATCAAATATAGTTGTCGAAAGGCCTGCCGGACACGGATTTGACGAAGAGGCAATGCGCGTTTTGAAATTAGCCAAGGCATGGAAACCCGGCAAGCAAAACGGACAGCCCGTTCGTGTTCGTTATATGATACCTATAAATTTCCAATTAGCTAACGGCGACTAATTAAGCGGAAAGCTATTAATAGAGCCTAAAGCTGAAAGCTTAAAGCAAAAAGCCATTTTAGGCAAAGCTTTAGGCTTTCGGCTTTAAGCTTTCAGCTTTTTCCTTTCCTTTCCGCTTTTTTTTCTAATTTTGTGCTTCCTTTCAAATAAAACAATAATAAATTGGAGCACCAGGAATTAACCACCGTTGAAACCGCCAAAGATCTTGGATTACTACCCGAAGAGTTTGAACGTATAAAAGAAATATTAGGGCGCGTGCCCAACTTTACCGAACTTTCTATTTTTTCGGTAATGTGGAGTGAGCATTGCTCGTACAAAAACTCTATTACCTGGCTAAAAACTTTACCTAAAGATGGTCCGCGGATGCTGGCTAAGGCTGGTGAAGAAAATGCCGGTTTGGTTGACCTTGGTGGCGGCATTGGCTGCGCATTTAAGATAGAATCACATAACCACCCTTCGGCGCTTGAACCATACCAGGGAGCTGCTACCGGTGTTGGCGGTATAAACCGCGATATATTTACCATGGGTGCACGCCCGATTGCACAGCTTAACTCACTACGTTTTGGCGACTTAAAGCTTGACCGTACCAAATGGCTGGTAAAAGGGGTGGTAAAAGGCATCAGCCACTATGGTAATGCGTTCGGTATTCCAACGGTAGGCGGCGAGTTGTTTTTTGACGATTGCTATAATGTAAACCCCTTAGTTAATGCGTTTTCGGCCGGTATTGTAAAAGCCGGTGAAACGGTATCAGCTACTTCTTACGGAGTAGGTAACCCGGTTTACATAGTTGGTTCAGCTACCGGTAAAGATGGTATTCATGGTGCTGCCTTTGCATCGAAAGATATTACCGAAGATTCGGTAAATGATTTACCTGCAGTACAGGTTGGTGATCCGTTTCAGGAGAAGCTATTGCTGGAAGCCACGTTAGAAGTTATAAAAACAGGCGCCGTGGTTGGTATGCAGGATATGGGTGCGGCAGGTATTATCTGCTCAAACTCCGAAATGTCTGCAAAGGGTGAGCATGGTATGAAAATATGGCTGGATAAAGTTCCAACCCGTCAGCAAAATATGAAGCCTTACGAGATCTTGCTTTCAGAATCTCAGGAACGTATGCTGATTGTGGTACATAAAGGCCGCGAAAAAGAAGTTGAGGATATATTTGATAAGTGGGATTTAAATTGTGCTATTATTGGTGAAGTAACCGATACCCAACGCCTGGAATATTATGTGAACGGCGAACTGGTTGCTGATGTACCTGCTGATGATTTGGTATTGGGCGGAGGGGCTCCTGTTTATGAGCGTGAATATCGCGAACCTGCTTATTTTAAAGAGAACCAGAAATTTAAAATTGAAGACGTAGCAGAACCCAAAGATTTGGTTGCTGTTGCCGAACATTTAATAAGTCACCCGAATATTGCTTCGAAAAGATGGGTGACCGATCAGTATGATTCCATGATTGGTACATCAACCATGACAACCAACCGCCCGAGCGATGCGGCAGTAGTGGCTGTTAAAGATACCGATAAGGCTATTGTAATAACGGTTGACTGTAATTCACGTTACGTTTATGCTGATCCGCAAAAAGGAACTGAAATTGCGGTTGCCGAAGCTGCCCGTAACATTACCTGCGCCGGTGGCGAGCCGGTGGCTATAACCAATTGCCTTAACTTTGGCAATCCATACAAACCGGAAGTTTACTGGCAGTTTGTTGGCGCTATAAAGGGCATGAGTGCAGCTTGCCGCAAGTTTGAAACCCCGGTTACCGGTGGTAATGTAAGCTTTTACAATCAATCGACTGATGATGGTCCGGTTTTCCCGACGCCAACCATTGGTATGCTGGGTGTAATGGACGATTTGTCGAACTTAATGACACTGGATTTTAAACAGCCCGGCGATTTAATCTACTTAGTAGGTGAATCGGTTAACGATATTGCTTCATCACAGTACCTGGCATCGTATCACAAAATATTGAAGGCACCTGCGCCATATTTTGACCTGGAGAAAGAGTACGCCATGCACCAGGTGATAAAAGAGTTGATTAAACATAAAGTAATCCAATCGGCACATGATGTTGCTGATGGGGGCTTATATGTGGCTTTGGTTGAATCCTCATTGCCTAATAATTTAGGTTTTGAAGTGGAATCAGACAGTGCTATCCGTAAAGATGCATTTTTATTTGGCGAAGCACAGGGTAGGGTTGTGGTGAGTATAGCGGCCGAAAATCACGAACGCTTTATTGAGATGATGGCTACCAGCGAAACTGAATTTAGTTTGTTAGGAACCGTTACCAACGGTACCTTAAATATTGACGAAGAATCGTTTGGTCATATCACCGATATAAAAATGGTGCACAGCAATGTGTTATATGAAATTTTAGGTGCATAATGTTTAAACTGAACCGGGTACATCACATTGCTATTATTTGTTCTGATTACCAAAAATCAAAACATTTTTATAGTGAAGTACTCGGTTTAAAAATAGTGCAGGAAGTTTACCGCACAGAAAGAAAATCATATAAGCTTGATTTGGAAGTTGGGGGCCAATACCAGATTGAGCTTTTTTCATTTCCTGACCCTCCTGCGAGGCCTTCCCGGCCGGAAGCAGCAGGCTTGCGTCATTTAGCTTTTGAGGTAGATGATATTACGGTTGCGATTGCACATATTAATTCTTTTGGTGTAGTTACCGAATCTATACGTGTGGATGAGCACACCGGTAAACGTTTTACTTTTTTTGCTGATCCGGATGATTTGCCAATTGAGTTTTACGAGAAATAGTCCTTCGAAACGCACTTTTTAAGCCCCGCTTCTTAAATCTTCCATTATTTTTTTTAATTCGCTCAGGTACTTGCCGTACTGGGTATGCACATGGAAGTTGATCCCAAAATAGGTT
>JABDEQ010000102.1 GCA_013286985.1 Bacteroidota bacterium
TCGTAATTATTTATTCAATTAAAAAATTATGAAACAAAACAAGCTGATAACAACAATCTTATGCGTGGCCCTCTTTTTAGTTTATAACAACTGCCGGGCTCAAACTGCCAACCCCTCAGATTTGCCCGCGGCAAAAAAAGCAATCGAAAAAATCAACACCATCTATTTTGACTTATTTGCAAAAAAGGATAGCGCTATTGTTAACCTCTACACAGATGATGCATGCCTGTTGTCGCCAAATGCGGCGCCAATATGTGGCAAAAAAGCACTTGAAAAGGATTTCGAAGATACTTTTGTGGATGGAAAAGTAAAAGGCGTAAAGTTTCTCACCGGCGCGGTATACGGCAACGGCAATGAATACATTACCGAGGAAGGCACCTGGCAAGTTTTCGACCCTAACGGTAAACTGCTTGACGATGGTAAATACCTGAAATTGTGGCGGAACACCAAAGATGGCTGGAAAATATTCAGGGATTTATTTAATAGCAACCATAAGGCGCAATAGCAGCTATTATAGGTTATCTCGTTAGTCCGGATTTATAATCCCGGACTAAAATAAGCGGGGATTTGCAATCCCCATAAAAAAGTTAAGCTACAAGCTTAAAGTATTTTAGGGCGATTGCATTCCGTTTCGTGGATTACAACTCTACAAGCTTTTGATCGGGGATTATAAAACCCGACCAACGAGTGGGTGTCATGATCATTGGCCAGGTTTTACATACATTTTTTCCATACCACGTATAAAAGAGATTAACCCAGCATCCATATGATCAAGATCGTTGTAAACTGTTGTCGTTAATTTCAATTTGCTTGCATGGCTGTTATCAAGTTGTTTTGACATATTTTCCACCAGTTGAATAGTCCATTCTTTTGGCGTTTCCAATGAGCCAACAGACAAAAAGACACTTATCGTATCTTTAAGCAATGTGTTTTTAAGCTGATCCGGTAACCTGAATAGATAATTGTTATTGTACCATAGGGATGGACTTGCAGATACAAACCCTTTAAAGTCGTTTCTTTTTTCGCTTATCTGCTGTTGCAATGCAAATAAAGAAAAATAACCACCGAACGAGTGTCCAAGCAAAGTCCTGGTATTCGTTTCGGTTCTATAATTTCTATCTATTTTAGATAGCAGGTCGTGGGTTATAAATTGATAATAACGCAGCCCGCCACCGGGCGCTTTCATATCGTCGGATGGTATAGCTTGTGGATAAAGATAATCCCGCACTCTTAATGAATTCATCAATTCAAAAGATTTATATCCTACGCCTACCAGTATTAATGGAGGTAACAGTCCCCCTTTTTCATACTGGTGCACAACAGGCGCCAGCATCGGAAAATAAAAGTTTGCATCGGTTAACACCACTACCGGGTAACGTTTTTTAGGTTCCTTGTCATAATTTAAAGGTAACTGAACGGTAATGTAAAAGGTGTCTTTTACAGTGTTTGAATAACAGGTAAATTCCTTAAGGGGGGCTGACGAATTTTCTTTGTTGGTATGACTACCTCCGCAGGCGGATATTATTAATAAAAATAAAAGAGAAAGCAGGTTAATACCAATTGCAGGTTTGAGTTTCATGTTTCCAAGTAATTTTTGTAACGCTTGACACGAAATTACTACTAACGATAAAGCATTTGATGAATTTAACACTCTTTAACAAGTTGGCAACTAATAAATTAAGCTAATCGAATAATGTTTGCCAGCATAGCGGATCTGAGTGAATGCAGAAACTTTACGGCCAGCTACTGGTAATACACGTTAGTCCGGATTTATAATCCCAACCAACGAGTGGTGATAAACAAAACCCCTTATATCGTTTGATATAAGGGGTTTTGTTTGGGGTAAATCAAGTCGGGATGAGAAGATTCGAACTTCCGACCTCCAGCACCCCATGCTGGCGCGATACCGGGCTACGCTACATCCCGAACTGTGTTTGAGTGTCCTATCAAACCATCTACAACTTATTGTACACTAATGCCTTACGAATCATAAGCAAGGTTAATAATTTGTGAATAAATGTTGATGAATAACACATGTCCTAAACATGGGAGTACAACAAAGTGTACAACCATTTAGAGAGGCAAATATATAAGAACTTCGTTTTTATCTCAAGCCAATCAAAGAAAACTTTTATAGATCGGTTAACTAGCCCAGGTGCTCTTAATAGATTTTGTATCTGTTTCATATTTGTGAGATTAAGTGAATAATAATTATGAAGCCCACACAGGTGCAAGGATGGATTAAATGCAAGGAGGAACGGAATAAATAGATATTGCGGCTGCTACAGGGGCGTTTATGCCGGAAATTCCTTGCCATGTATCCAAACTCCCACCTAACTTTGCTGAGTAATTATGTATCACCTGACCCGTTATTTAATTGCACATTTTCATGTCAATGGTTCTATTATTTATACCCATTGTAAATAAAATATCCCGATAACTCAATCCTAATTAAACCTAGTCAATTAGGCAAGCATACAATATGCTAAAACCAAGTTACCTTATAAGAAGTAATAGCTTTTAACAGCAAAAGCCTGGCACTTGTGGCTAGACTTTATTTCTCATATTCCACTTTTCTAATTCAAATGTAGTTGCAAGCTACAAATATAGCTGTTCGAGTCAAAGACATTCGAACAGCGGAATACTACGGCCAACAAGAGGACTATCTAAGTTTAAGTTGTATATCGAACATATTTCTTAACTCAGCATGTTCTTCATCAAAATAATTAATAGTAAAAGAAAACCGAAATTTCTTTTCTACAATGAAACATGTATTGTTATATCCCAGTTTAGCAACGTTTAAGCAATTTTCCTTCACAACTGGTGCTTTCATAATATACATTCCGCAATAAGGAAAATCATCTGAGAATATATAACATTCATCCATATTGTCAATTATAGAAAAGGCGACTAACAATAATTCCGAATCATTGAAGCTCTTGTTTCCCGCAAGCAATTCCAATTGGTTGAGAACGCTTGGAAAAATTTGCTGAACCTCTTTTATTACTTCGTCGGACTGTTCTATATTTACATATTTCAAATCGGATTCCCTAAACCCAGCGTTAATAAACATTTCTTTATATTTACTTGAAAGCCTTTTCCCCTTATTCTTTCTAATTAGCACATTTAATTGATCATTATTCATATAAATTAGATTTGCAATAATTTTATAATTTAAAATAACACACTTAATACAGCCGTGATAGCGTTATAATACGATTTTCCTTTACCCTCATTTTGCATTTGCGGCTTATTAGACTTTCCTCCAGATCTATTTAGCCCATCTGGTTTGCTTGGATCCTTCTTTGTTTTTCCTGCTTCCCAATGTGCTTGGCCAGGGTGGCTCTGGTCATTTTTGGCATCCTGGACAGTATGATCTCCATCCCTATCTAACAACACCTGATCGTCGGTATTTGAATTCTTGTCTTGATGTAATGGCTGGCTAGTAGGTACACCGCCTTTTCGCATAGCATCTCTTCTAGCCCCACGGGATGTAGGTTGGGGATTTTCAGGAGTATCACCTGTACTATTTGTTGCGGATGGCTGTGCCTGTGTATTGTTATTGCCATTTGTGAGATGTTGATAAAGCCAAACGGAACCGGCTCCTAATCCTGCTCCTAAAACTATACCTCCGCCAACTACCCAACCAACAGGCGCACCAATTACGGTACTTGTTCCGGCAAGGGCAACCGTTCCGCCTGCAGCCAATCCAGCTGTCAGGATTCCACCGGCTGTGCCACCTGCCACCCCAGCTATTGCCACTCCACAGCAGTCACCGCCACCTTCTTCCTCATTTGCATCCTCACCAAACATTCCATCGGGATCGGTATGACGTATTGGATCATCAAAAGTATAACTGTAAGGAGTAGTTCGCCTATCCATTTCCGCCAACGGATCAACAGCTGTCCACCGCACAACCACCGGGTCATAGAAACGAGCGCCGTAATCGTATTGTCCTAACTCTTCCTGTAACTCTTTTTTATTGTAAAGATATTCATTTTTCGTACCATTTAAACTTCTGCTGATTTCCATTCCAAAAGGATAATAGTCATCCTGTTGTACCGAGCCGGTATTGGTAAAGCTAACACGGGTATTACCCAAGTTATCTCCTAAATAATATTCGTAGGTATAGCTGGTTCCATTTACGATAGCTTTTCCTTCTTCGGTTTGTATAAAGCTTAAACTACCGCCATCGTATTCAATACCATCGATATAGTCCGTATTGCCGGTTGCGGTACTTACCCTGCGAAGCTTATTTCCGTCCGCATCATAGGTATAAGTTATTGTTTTAGCGCCTGTAATGGTTTGCGGAAGATTGAGTACGTTATATCCAATATTTATAGTCCCGGTATTCCTGCTTGGATCGACAACTACGTTTCCGTTATTATCGTAGGTATACGCTAAATTAATACCGGCTTTTATGCCTGTGTTATTCCCGCTTCCATCACTTATTTTTTGTAATTGATTAGTATAATATCCATTAGCGTTTACATATGTATAACTTAACTGATCAATCAATGTATCTGCACGGAAGCGGTTTAACGCTGTCAGATTTCCCGCCAAATCATAAGTTATACCAGTTTCGTTAAAGTTATCCGCCGAAACCCCTCCGATAAGCCGGTCTAATTTATCATAAGTATAAGTAAAATTATCCGCTATGGTTGGCGTCACCCAACTTTGATAAGCTATATTGCCGTTATATTGTTTACCAGCTACTGCATTATTGTATTGCAATTGCATGGAGAACAATGGTGCTGTGCTGCTCATTATCCAGCCACGCTCGTTATACGTATAAACGACATTTTGATAGAAATTTACGCTATCGGTGCTGTGCAATTTTTTATTTATCAGTTGACCTATCTCGTTATAAACTAGTTGTGAAAGTAGCGTACGAGTTGTTGGGGTACTATTGCCGTTGGTAATCTGCTCCCATGTTTTTAACTTACGCCCCATATGGTCATAAATATATTGATTGGCAATGGTTACCAGAGGATATGCAGTGCTTGCGGTATTCCAATGTTGACGGGTGACGGTTGTAGGAGCATTGGTAAAGTCATAAGTGGTGCTTATTGCGTCATAGTTCCCTGCAAGTAACGTACCACCAAGATAATGTTGTACATATGCCTTTTTGCTACGGCCTAAATCATCATAGTAATTGACTTTAGCCATCATGTAGCCTGTACCAAACACATTGGTAAATATCGCAGTAGGAAGCCCCCTTGTCATTTTACTGGCACCTGTTGGCGCAGTGCAAGTTGACGGAATTGAATTTGTTGCTGAATAATCATCATAGTAGCTAATTTTGTAAAAAGTATAGCTCTGGCTTCTTGGAATACTCAGGCCATCATATCCTGTTGGCGTACTATTTGTTCTTGCTTCCCACAACGGGCTTGTTGCCGTCCCGTAAAGGTTTTCGAAGTATTGGAGCTCGGTTAGGGATGGTGTGCTAACATTGCTATCTGCCGTACTTCCGGTATACGGGTATATGCCGCTAATAATTTCTCTACCTAAAGCATCATATTTTGTAAATCTCCAAACTTGTGGTGTTTGATTCCGTTGGTTTGCGTCCTGTGTCATTACTACCTGATCAACGGTATTATATACCGTGAACTCCCATCCTTTCCCCGGCAGCTTTTTTTGAAATTGCCGGTTGCGTTGGTCATAGCGGTATTGGTAACAAAGATTATCTAACGTGGGTTGGTTACTCGCACTGCTTAAACCGGCATCAGGATTTGCCTGTGGAGAAAGCACGAACGCCAAATTACCCAAATCATCATACACATAATAGGTAGAAAGGATTTGAAGCATTCCGCCGGTATAGTTAAACACGCGTTTGAGCAACACATGACCCTGCATGTCTTTATATTCTTCTGTTGTACCTGCTCTTCCGCTGATCCAGTTTTCGTCTTTTGTTAAGGTCACAAACAATGTGTTTGCCTGATAATATCCGCTATTAACCAGATTGCGACTAAAATCACTATTAATGGTAACATTATAAAGAACGACCTGACGAGTATGCGTTGTATCCGCGAAGCCGATATTATTATTTAAAGAATCACTGACTTTTATTGTGTGCCCCGCAAACGTACTGACACCTGGTGTTCCCAAGGGCTGCCAGTTATCTCCTGGTGCGCCTTGTTCCATCACGCGATCAAGTGGAGATGGTTCAAAAATGGTGGAGTCAACAGGAAAAGGGGTACTCACCACTCCGGGAGCGTTCCATGTTGCATTTGTTGGATTGCTGTAAAACGAAAGTTGATCAGCTAAGGCTGTAGTTTGATAACTACCAATACTCGGGGTGGCTGAAGCCACCGAATAAGGCAAATATTTTTTAGACTCCCGGCCGAATTGATCATAAGCCATAGGCTGGACAATATCCCTACCAGTTGGTGACCCTTTAACCTGTACAGTTTGTATTGCTCGACCCAATCCGTCAAAATATTCTATAGTTTGTTCCAAATCACATGCGGTAACATTCGTTAAAGCGGCAGCAGTGGTCATTCCGGCGATACGCGGCGTCGATACCTCTATGTAGTTCATATTGCTGCTTGGCAATGTATTTAGCAATACACAATCTGTAACGTTAATTGCCACTGAGGCACTTTTAACAGTTAATCCATTGCTGGTTACCCATAATTGATAGTTAGTAGTTGCAGTAATTGGACTACCGGCGGGCGTAGGGTTATATGTTAAACCCTCGGCTCCTATTATTGGAGTCCAGGTCAAGTTATCTGGAGAACTCTCCCATTGATAAGTATATGTGCTATTGCCACCTGTTACTGTCGCTGTCAAATTAGAAGCGTAATCCCCTGAAAATACCGTTTGTGAGACCGGGCTGATACTCTGAACCACCAGTTGCGGATAAACCGTCACCAATACCGGTGCTGTATTTATCGTTACGTTGTTGCTCGTTGTAGCGACTTCAAAGTATGCCGAAGTCGTGAGGGCTGAGCCAGATAGGGTTGCTGCCGCTGTATTAGTGCCCGCAATTGCTGAGCCTACAGCAGTATAGGTACCGCTAACAGTTGGCGAGGTCATCAATTGATAACTATAACTATTATTGCCACCAGACGCTGTAATGATAAAAGATGGCGCTGTATTATAATTGATCGATTGCGCGGTAATGGTTCCGGGATTCAATTGCGGGTAAACGGTCACTAATACGGGGGCTGTAGTTACCGTCTCGCCGTAACTGGTTGTTGCCAGTTCAAAATAAGCAGAGGTGGTAATGGCGACTCCGGTGACTATTACAGGGGCTGTGTTACTCCCTGCCACGGCAGAACCCGATGCCACAAAAGTACCGGTACTGGTGGGACAAGTCATCAATTGATAACTATAACTGTTATTCCCCCCGGATGCCTGAACAGAAAATGATGGTGCCGTGCTGTAATTGATTGCTTGCGCTGCAATCGTACCAGGGGTAATCTGCGGATATACCGTTACTGTAGCGTATCCA